>NZ_JBNPJZ010000212.1:0-848 GCF_050312695.1 Bacillus sp. AF62
GCTCAGCCGCAAATAGGTACTGGTGCTCAGCCGCAAATAGGTACTGGTGCTCAGCCGCAAATAGGTACTGGTGCTCAGCCGCAAATAGGTACTGGTGCTCAACCGCAAATAGGTACCGGTGCTCAGCCGCACCTGTATAATACTGCTGGCCAACAAGCTGTTAATCGATTTTATGAACATAACAATGGAATAGGTATGTTTTTTGATTTAAAATCGGGAGAGAGGTTGCCCTATGTAGGAAATGATTGGAATGATAAAATCTCCTCTGTACATGTTGCAGCTAAAACTTTAGTGTTGTTGTATAAACGTGAAAATTATGGATATCCAGTTAATGTTTTAGAAAATACAGGAAATTATCCAATTTTTTATAATATTTATAAAGATTTTAATGATGTAACCTTATCGATTAAAACGTTTCAAATTAGGTAACATCAAATAAATTTTAAAAATGTAATTATTTTGCCACTTTTAGGAGATTGAAGAACTGCAAGAACCTACTCCTTTAGGAGTGGGTTCTTGCAGAGGCATTTGAAATGTTAAGGGTACTACATTTTAGTTTGGAGTGTAGTGGTTATGATAGATATTTATTTTCAGATTCTTCACATTCGCCTTGTAATTGAGGAAATTTATTAAGTTGAGGGTGTTGCAAAACTCATAAATATCCAAAAATGAATGCATAAAGAAATTCGTTTCCTGGAAAAATGATAGTATCCCAAAACTATCTTCAGAAAGGGCGGATTTACTAGTATGATAACCAATTTTGATCAAAAACAATCCATTTTACAAATTTTATTTGCCTACGTAGACAGTTTAACCATTGGAGGCGTTCCGCCTATGACAGGCCGCCC
>NZ_JBNPJZ010000213.1:0-835 GCF_050312695.1 Bacillus sp. AF62
TTTCTTTGTCGAGCTTGCTGTGCGCCACTTCTTCACTTCCTTTCTATCCTTGAAATGGCCTTATGCAAGGGCTACTAATTTTTCACGATGCTTTTGTGTTCGTTCTTCAGCGGCTAGTTGAATCAGAATTTGAGGTTGCATGATCCCGTTTTGAGGTTTGTTAATTTGATCTAAGAGTGCTTTATAGTTGAAGAGTTCTTGTTTCACTTGTTCAATATCTAATTCACCATTTATCATTACTTGTTCTTTCCAGAACGTTTCCCAGCATTCTTGACGATTTTGATACGCTTGTTTTCCCATCTTGCTTCCTCCTTTTAAACGGGGAGGATATTTAGTGAAAGAATGTCCTCCCATGAATATTATGATTTGCGCGCTTTTTTGTAAGGGTCTAGCGTGACCAAGAGAGAAGAGAAAATCATGCTTTTTCCCATTCTTCCCGCCCATTCTTCTGTACGCTTATTTGTTGAAGGTGTATGTGTTGTATGAGGAACTCGACCGATATAAAAACCGCGTTTACTTCGCATATGCTTAATTGGTTTCATAAGAAATCCTCCTGTATTGTTTTATCTTTCTATATCGCTAAATATAAATATTCTGTACATCTAAGAGGTTTCATTCATTATGAAGCTACTAAATCTAATTCTTCTAAATCTGTAGAAAGGATCGTAATTTCTTGTTGGTGCTCTTTGAACAGAACATGTTGGATATTTTTTCGCAACTGAAACCCATCTTCCACCAATGCAAGTAAATATGACTTGGTATATTTCCTATCATTGATTTGATAATGTACATCAAATATGCACATTTGATCCCGCCCTCCCTTATCAGTTGAGAG
>NZ_JBNPJZ010000214.1:0-831 GCF_050312695.1 Bacillus sp. AF62
ATGTCATATCCATTATGTAAAACCATTGGGTTTTCTATCATTTAAAAACTTCCCTCCTAATTGTGGTAAAAAAGACTTTGTGGTATCCTAAATGTGAAACTCAATGAAAAGCTCGGGCCCACGACTCACAGAAATGAATCGATTGGGCCAAGCGTAAATAACTGAATATTCTTTCAAAAAATACTAGTATTCTAATCTATCATCTGTTAAAATATGGTTATGTCATGTTCACGAAATACCCTGATTACTAACCTGCGAAAGCAGGTCTTTTTTATTCTGTCAAACATATTCCCTTTATATCACCAATGACCTCTGGTAATGTTTTATACCTACAGTTCAAAAAATATCCTTTCTTTATTTCGCATTATATTTATTATATTTTTCAAATTACCACTTGTTTGGATTTAAAGCGATTGTTATACTATATATAGTGTTCATGGAAGTTATTTGCTCTATGCTGATTGTTCTAACTATTCAAAAAGACCTATTTGTTAGGTCTTTTTGTCTTTCTATGACAGTTTTTCTTGTTTGACATGAAACAAATTTCTGCTATAGTAAGAGAAAGGCAAAATACAAAGGTGAATTTGAGTCTTGTTTTTGTGCATATCAAGTAGTGTTTCTGTTAAAAGTCCTATGCTATGGGGCTTTTTTACTTTCCACAGATTGTATATAAAGAGTTGCTGTATCTGTGGCATGCCGTTGTAAATCCTCTAGAATTCCCTCCGCAGCTTCAATACCATGCTTATCAATAATTGCAATCACCAATTGGTTAAAACCCCACATTCTCGCCATTCCTACTTGTTCGACTAAGCGTTTTTCACGTTTACCATA
>NZ_JBNPJZ010000215.1:0-829 GCF_050312695.1 Bacillus sp. AF62
TTTCTATGATACATAATTATACAAGTAACGTTTCACGTGAACAGTTTGAACTTATTCGAGAAGATTTGGAAAACGCACATAAAAGGGACTCGTCCACGCACAGTTGATTTATGCGAGGTATTCTGGGTTCTGGTGCAAAAATAGTGGGTTTACGAAAAATGAACAAACGATTCCGATAGGAATCCCCATTGCTCTTTGGAATATATCCCTTATTTGCACCAGAACCGTTCAAAATCAAAAAGAATTTATTTATCAATTATTTGGATTAACAGCGTAAAGAATGATTCCAGTAGGAATCTTCATTATTTCTTGGGACTGTATCCTTATCTTTGCACCAGAACCCCTTTTTTAAGTAATAGCACCAGTATAGTCTAGTTTGAAAGAATACTTGCAAATCGTTTCGATTTTTTGCAATAGAACCTATTTATTCGTTTACCAAAATCAATTCAAAAGGCGTTTGTCTATTACTTAAAGGTGGTATCCCTGGCTCTTCTAAAGATGTAGATTGCTGCAGCCAAGATTTTTCAGTATTGGCTCCTTTATATTCCCAAAATTCCTTAGTCATCGGTCCGGCTTTGTTTCGAAAAAAGATTCCTATTCCTATCGAATTATCTTTTGATGATCCATAAATTTTATGATCTATTTTATCATCGCTACTTAAGTAAACAGACTTCATCATTAGATCCGGAGCCCAATACTGCTCTCCCATTTTACTAGCTTGCGTAGATTTGATTCTAATCCAATCATCAGATTTAATGAATCCATCTGTTTTATTTTTATTCTCAAAAATAATGGGTATTCCATTATCCGTTGAAGAATGTGCAAAAAG
>NZ_JBNPJZ010000216.1:0-815 GCF_050312695.1 Bacillus sp. AF62
AAAGTTAGTTTGTCTAGCATCTAAAAATAAAAATTGACGTTTCACGTTGTTTGTTTCGTTCAGTTTTCAAAGAACTAAAAGCGGGTGAAGAGAATCGAACTCTCGACCAGAGCTTGGAAGGCTCTTGTTTTACCACTAAACTACACCCGCGTGGTCGGGAAGACAGGATTTGAACCTGCGACCCCCTGGTCCCAAACCAGGTGCTCTACCAAGCTGAGCCACTTCCCGTAATTGGCGCGCCCGAGAGGAGTCGAACCCCTAACCTCTTGATCCGTAGTCAAACGCTCTATCCAATTGAGCTACGGGCGCTTATTCATGATGTTTTTTCGTCGTTGTATTTTGGCGACTCATTTATCTTATCATACTACATTTTCAAATGCAAGTACTTTTTTAAGATTTTTTTGATGCGGCCGAGAGGACTTGAACCTCCACGGGGTTTCCCCCACTAGGCCCTCAACCTAGCGCGTCTGCCGTTCCGCCACGACCGCGCGGAAAAAACAAAAAGTGAGCCATGAAGGATTCGAACCTTCGACCCTCTGATTAAAAGTCAGATGCTCTACCAACTGAGCTAATGGCTCGTAAATGGCTGGGCTAGCTGGATTCGAACCAGCGCATGACGGAGTCAAAGTCCGTTGCCTTACCGCTTGGCTATAGCCCATCGAAAAAATATCTTATTTTCAAAGACAAATGTTATTGTACCATAATGTCCAATAAAAAACAACTGCCAATTAGCAGAAGTTAAAATGGCGGTCCCGACCGGGGTCGAACCGGCGATCTCCTGCGTGACAGGCAGGCATGTTAACCACTACACCACG
>NZ_JBNPJZ010000217.1:0-811 GCF_050312695.1 Bacillus sp. AF62
CAAAAGATGTTAAATCATACAGATCAGAAAGAAACATTGAGATACATTGGAATGGAGCAAGATACATTAAATGATTATCAAAGGAAGTTTAGAATCTAGTTCCTTTATTTTTTTATCACTTATTGAATTAACTTTAAACTGAAAGTGTCAAATTCATTTTTATAAAATGCGAAAGAGATTGGTATAGCTAAGGTTAAACGGAATAGGTGAATTTAACACAATCTAGATTATAGCTAATTCATTTTCAGGGATTAAAGAACATATTTATTCAAAACTATGCGAAAAGAGGTTGAAAAACGATATGAAAAAATGCAGAAATAAAAAACACGAACTATTCGTGAACTATCCGCGAACTATTTACGGACACATTTTGTTTTTTTACATGTTATATTTGTATTGTGAGAAGTATTTGAAAAAGTGTATGTTTAGGAATGTGGATAAAGTAGGTGAAAATACATCCGTAAAGATTGCGTTTTGATAATTTTGTATGTATTTAAAATCTCGGAACTTTACGTTATTAAAGAAAATATCATGACGATCTTTAGAAGATAGTTTATATGTTTTTATGGTTCTTCTATCATTTCAAATATTTATTTGGTGGATTAGTCATTCGCACATTTATATATAGACAATCATCCAAAACTTACATAGTTAAATAAACTAAAATTATTAAGGAAATAGGGGCGTGATGATGGATGTATTATTATAACTCGTACAATCTTGGTGCTCGACCACAAATAGGTACTGGTGCTCAGCCGCAAATAGGTACTGGTGCTCAGCCGCAAATAGGTACTGGTGCTCAGCCGCAAAT
>NZ_JBNPJZ010000218.1:0-809 GCF_050312695.1 Bacillus sp. AF62
TTCATCTCCCACCTACCGTTGGGCTAGCGCCCTTCACACGCTTGAGGTAGGAGAATTCTTTCGGTAAATTCGTTAAAAAATGAGGATTATATCGTAAATTTTATAAAGATATTAAACAAGAGGATTATACATAAGGTGAAGCTTCAGTTGTAGAGGTACCTTTTTTATGATAGGATATATGTAATTAATTTTAGGAGATAAATGATGTCTAAAAATTTTAATATGGATTCACATGTTTATGAACAAAGTACTGATATATTAAAAGCATTAGGGCATCCTATACGGTTGAAGATTATGCATACATTAATGTGTAGAGGTCCATTAAGTGCATCTGAATTGTGGAGAGCAGTAAGAACCCCACAATCTACTGTATCTCAACATTCAAATAAATTAAAAGCGTTGAAAATAGTAAATTATGAGCGCAAGGGATTAGAAGTTGTTTATCGTGTAGATAATCCAATTGTTATTAAAATTATCAAAACATTAGGATTATAATAACAATTGGTACATACATGAAAATATGATAGAATAAGGACAACTGTATAGCGTAGGGTGGGTTGTTGCTATCCTTTCTCTTTTTATTTAGAGGGAAAGGAGGTGACTCCTATGATGGAATTTTTACTATCTTTGCTGCAGGATTTGTTGAAAGTATTTTTAACGATCCTTGTGACTAGTTTTGGAAATAAACTGGTTAGTAATATGAGCAAAAAACGTAAAAGAACCTCCCTACGCTGAACCGCACCCAATTTGTTAGACATTTACTAACAATTGGAGGTGCGGTTTTATTATGTCTAGAAAATATACATTTG
>NZ_JBNPJZ010000219.1:0-804 GCF_050312695.1 Bacillus sp. AF62
CTTTTAAATTCATAACTTCATATTTACCAGTTGCATCAGTCGGTTTACGACTATTTAAAACATCTGCAGCTTTTTTACCTGCTTTTTCTAGATTATCTACATTTTTTGCTTGAACAGAAATATTTTGAATTTCATCTTTCCCATACAGTGTCGGCCATAATGAAATTGGAACTAGTGCTTCTGATGGTCCCATTCCCATAAACTCATTATCTGATTTGTAGACACCGATAATTTGCATCGGTTGACCTTTCATTTCAATAATTTTACCGACTGGATTGGTATCCTTAAACACCTTTTCTTCCATTTGTTTACTAATCATAACAACGTTATTACCTTGATCCACATCTGATTCTTGTAAAGAACGTCCCTTTAACAACTTTACTTTATTTACTGCAAAGTACTCACTATCTAATCCAGTAATACTCACCATCTCTACTTTATCTTCAATATCAAGTGATTCCATACTTGAATTTGTTGTTACCACATGTGCGATTTCTGGAATTTTTTTAATTTCAAAAATGTCTTCTTCAGTTATCTTCGGTGCTTCTACCATTCCCATACCGAAAGGATTGTTTATATCTGCACTATAATGAATCGGAACTGTTTGATTACCTGCCCCAACAAACTGCGATTTCAATGCAGCTTCCCCGCCTTGCCCAATTGCAACGACCGTAATAATCGAACCTACCCCAATAATAATACCGAGCATCGTAAGAGCTGAACGTAATTTATGAGCTAAAATAGAAGATAGGGCAATTTTTATACTATCTAGTAAACTCATACCGCACACCTTCTATCTTCTGT
>NZ_JBNPJZ010000220.1:0-799 GCF_050312695.1 Bacillus sp. AF62
ATCCAGGTGCTCCCGTTGTTTCAAATCGATCTTTTACAATTTTGACGCCCCTTGCTTTACGATCAATTGTTAAATCTATTGTGCGACCACCTACCATCGCTTGTTGACGTTGATCGTTTAATTCCAGTTCACTATTGGAGAGTTTTTGGGTAACCATCTGATTTTCTAAGTGATAAGCTCGAATACTCATTTCAACAGGAAACTTTAACGAATGAGATTGAATGCGATAAATCCACTCTCCACCAGGAAAGGCCGATATTTCGGGCATATCTTTCACCGCAAGAAAAGCAACATGAGAGGTTTCAATTTCCCCTTCTTCATTTTGTCTTTCGAGTATAAGAGAACGTCCTGGGCTTTCATCAATCACCGTATCCGTTAATTGGATCATTTCTTGTAAATCTGGGCGGCGTACTTTTACCGCCTTTCCTTCTTCATTTTGCAACGCAACTGTAGAACCTACCTTCCAGTTTTGATCCCGATTCAGTTCTTTCATGCCACGTTTGAAATTATGATGGAATAAAAAGCGTGTTGTAGATGGTTTCGCACGTCTTGTATTAGGAAAGGCCCCTCTAACCTGGCTAAATAAAACATCTTCTATTTCTAAATAATTTTCGATTTCCTCTTCTAAAATATCCGTCACATTCATACCCGATATGTTTTGGGCTGTCTCTGCAAAACCTTCTCTTATTTTCTTCATAAACTTCCATGTTTCTACGACAGGATTACGAATTTGTCTTTCTTTCTGTTCCATATTCAGTTGTACTAAAACGAAAAAGCGATATTCCATGTTCTCTTTCGC
>NZ_JBNPJZ010000221.1:0-767 GCF_050312695.1 Bacillus sp. AF62
TATGAAGCAATGGCATTTGGTGAAAATATGTCAGAAGTCTACATTGGTGCTACGAAAACAGAACAAAGTAAAATTGTCTGGAATGAAATTAAAGCACAAATGAATGGATGTGAAGATTTAAAAGGAAAGTTCAATATTGCGTATGGGAAAATTGAACACCTTAAAACGGATTCTTTTATTTCCGCGCTCTCAAAAGATGCTGGGAAATCTGGTGATGGACTGAATGTTCAGTGCGGAATTATTGATGAATATCATGCACATCCTACTTCTGAAATTTATGATGTTCTGGTGTCAGGTTCGGGAGCTCGTCCGAATCCACTCATGATGATTATAACGACAGCTGGTTTCAATTTGAGTCATCCTTGCTATCGTGTGGAATATCAATATGTTTCTAAGATTTTGGACCCTAATATTGATATTGAAAACGAAGAATACTTTGTCATGGTTAATGAGTTAGATAAAGATGATGAGATTACGAATCCAGAAGTGTGGGAGAAAGCAAATCCAATTCTATGTAGTTATGAAGAAGGGCGTTCTTTTTTAAAAGGAGAACTTCAATCAGCTCTTGATGTACCTGAGAAAATGCGTAATTATCTCACGAAAAACATGAATAGATGGGTGGATAGGAAAGAAAATGGCTACATGGATATGCAAAAATGGAAGGATTGCAAGGAAACGGTGGAATTATCCGAATTAAAAGGGTTGGAATGCACAGTAGGTGTCGATTTATCAGCAAAAATTGACTTAACAAGTATTTCATTTGAGTT
>NZ_JBNPJZ010000087.1:0-86402 GCF_050312695.1 Bacillus sp. AF62
ATGCTATTTTCTTCATCTATTCGATTTAATAGTTCTCTTTTTACTTTCGCTTTGTTCTTCACAGTCACCACCCCCCTAACGTGCGTAATTTTGAAAAAAACCTGACAGTTAACCCCCTCCTCCGGTGCCCCTTAGAGCATTTTTTGATGAAATATTTTAAGGGGGGGGTGTTATTATCGAATCATTTTTACCACTTTTCATCGTGTTCCCATTTGTTGATTTTCTTTTTGAATGTTCTACCGTGTTCTTTATTGTGGCAATCCACACAGACTGTTTCTAAATTATCTATTTCTAATGCAAGTGCTGGATGATGCTCAAGCTCTTTGATATGATGGACAACGAGTTGAATCTTCTTACGCTTTGCACTCTCACTGTATTCATTGGTGTCCACACGAACGCTACCATTGCGCTTACACTCTTGGCATTCATAGTTGTCTCTCTTCTTTACTTGTTCACGTATGCTCTTCCACTCACCACTGTCATAGAACTTACGCTTTTGTTGTTTTGTTTTATATTCTTTCATTCCCCTTTTACCACTCTACTTTCGAACTACTCCTCTGAACAACCATCTATCAACCCTTCTTTTTAATCTTATAAAAAAAGAAGGATTGAATTGCTTTTGATTCTTTTCATCATTCTTTACTAATTCTTCGATTGTCGAATCCGCAAGATGAGTCATTGAATAGAACATAGGTTGTTGCCCATACATTTTATAATATTTAAACTGAAGTTCATCCATTTCTACTACAGTTCGATTTTTAAAATATCTATGATAAATTATATCGTCCAAAGGACTTAGACCGAGCGCATCAATCTTCTTTTGTACCTCTGTTTCAATATTTTTCATCTTCTCCACTCCTCGTCTTATCTGTTCTCATTCACATACCATTTGGGCATTTGCTAATTTATATTCATTTTTATTGGTATATAAAACCAAAATTAACAAATAATAAAAGCGGATGAAGGACTTTCACTACGGCTTTGTACATTGAATGACCCCAACTAGCTATTCTACATCTTTGAAATGTATGAATATGTATGTGCTTCATCCTTTCAGTCACTTCATGAAGGATAAGGAACGTACTGTGTAATTCACATTAAAACTAAACCATATTTTCTTTTGTTACAATTATACAGTCGTTCTTTATTCCTTTTCCATTCTTTACATATTTAGGTTTCCTAACAGGAAATAGACTTCCATCCATACTGTAGTATCTTCTCTCATGTTGTCCTTGCCAAGGACATTTTTGTCAATTCCATTGTATATTCCTCATGTTATAATAATAATCTCTTAATCATATTTGATATCACATACAAGTTATATCAAACCTTCCTGTTTCTCTATTTGCACAGTTACTTATCATCCACAATTGATACGGTAACTGTGCTTTTTTTATTATTCCTTCAGAAGTTCATCTATAGTTTTATCTAACAAACTAACCATCGCTTCTCTTCTTTGCTTTGGTGTTGTGTTATCTTCCAATTCATTAAAAATGGGAATTACACTCTCTAGTTTCCGTTTATCAATACGCTCATTTACAAGCTCTTGCCCTAACAGTGAAATGAATGTACCAATCGCAACCGCCTGTTCCTGTTTAGTTAGTTTCATTTGTTCTCACTCCTTATCCAAAATAAAGCACCCGAATGGATGCTTTAACTCGTATACTTAATTGGTATAAAAACCCAAACCACTTCCTATACTAAGAGTACGAATGAAAAACATATGTAAAGATACTCTCTTTTTCATATTTCATTCTTACAACACCCTATGGCATCAAATACATATGTTCCCCTTCAGCTTTTCCATTTAGATGGATGACGAGCGTGCTTGTATCTCAATTCATAAAGTTCCTCTTTATCATCATACAGTCGCTCTTCATCCAACTTTATTTTACCCTTATTACATGCCATTTCTTAGATTACTTTATTAACAAATCCATGCTAGTATAAAATTACAGTCAAACATAATCCTTCCCCCTACGAAGGCATTTATGTTTTTCACTATCTATTCACACACTGAACAGCCAAATTATGTATCACAACATAATTTGGCTGTTCTTTTATTTTCCATACTCCATCCAAAATGAGCATGAATCTATTTAATTTAAAGAAAAAGAGAGCTACCAAAGAATGGCCGCTCTTACATAATCTATATCGAAAGGAAGGTTTCTAGAAAAAGCACCATCAATAGGTGTTGTCCTACACTTTAATATATGCTTATCCCTTTAAAAAGTTCTATATTTTTGGTAAATAAATAAAAAAATAAACGTGCAATTAACGTCATATGATAAGAATATCGATATTTTTTGGTTTTAAAAACCATATTTGTTTTGTCCTTTAGTTCCATTCCCAACTCATTTACATATATTATCTTGAACCCTTACTTTTCGAACTATTATTTGTTCATGACTCACACACATAACAGTAATAGTGACTGTAAATTCAAAAAAATGGGTACGCTGGCACACGTACTCGTTTTTTTACATAACCAAGGTTATAATATAGTATATGAACACGCTCTATTGCATTTCTTGGTACCCATGTAAAGAAGAAGCGATTTCATTCGCCTTTTTTTTATTGATTCATTTTTATTGGTATTAAAAACCCATTCAAAGTCCATAATACAAATGGAGGAAGAACCTACCATCAAATTGGTGCACTGCATGTGCTTATACCCACTCGTGTATCGTACCAAATGATATCCGTCATTCTTCCTCCCATTTCTATTCCGAAGGTTGAAGAATGCACAGGATACCTTACATCTAGATAGAATAAACCCACCACACTTTTTATTCTGGCATTCTTCATTCCTTCACCCGTTTTTACTTTTACAATTCATCATCCAGTCTTCAGACTTATTTCTTCTTTTGCTTCCATACCCCATTCTTTTTATAATACGTATCTTCTCTATTCATACAGTCAGCTGTACGACCCGAAATATTATATTTTTTATTCTTTTTCTTCCTTCTTTTTTCCTCTTGAATAGCCTGAAAATCTGCTTTCCATTGTGTTAACATATCCTTTTTCACTCGCATCAACTTCTGCCTCTCTTATACACATATACATAGAATTACTCTAACTGAAAAAAGAAAGAACAAGAATCATATATATTACCTGTACCAAGAGATAAATTCAGATGTACTAAAAAAGAGTAACTATACATCAGTTACTCTCTCGTCAAAATCTTATGTTATTACTATAATTCATATTTTCAATGGTTTATATAATGATACCTTACCTTAAGTAAATGTTAAGTTCTATTTGAGTACTCAACCTTCTCTCTCATAGCAGCATGTTTATTATAGATATATTGCGAACTGTAATTTAGATGTTCAGCAATCTTTTCTAATGTCATACCTTCCACATACTTATAATATGCAATTTTATTTTCCAATCCTTTAAATGTACGAATTAACTTTTTCAATGTATACATATCGTTCATCTTATGTGCTAGCTCATATTCAATTGATTCAATACGTTCCTCAACCTTTGCACCTTCCGATTCAGCAGTTAAACGTACTTCTCGCAAATCACCACTGATCCAGCGTTTTAATTCAGCTTTTGTTTTATCTAAGTTGTAATCTAAGTATGCGATTCGTTCCTCTAATTTCTGATAATCTTTCAGCCAGTCAAAAATGATGATTCACCTACTTTCCTTCAGCATTCCACAATCTATTTCAAAATACCAGCTTGTACAAAGATGTTTCTCCAAGCTTTATTAGTTCTGGATTTATCAAACTCTTTTGCACGTCTAGCAAGACGTTTCTTTAATTTCTTTTTCTTATGATTGTTCATCGCTATCACCATGCACTTTCAAATAGTTTTGAGCAAATCATAATTGTTGGCCAATATATTCATCATCCTCATTACCACCACTTACAATCCAATCTCTTATACGATTATTGATATCTTCCAGTACTGGTAAAGGTAATTTAGATGCTATTTCGTTAATTTGTTGTAAATAACTCACTTTATCGTCCCTCATTTCTACTAAGAAACTCTAAATCTCGTAAAACACGTTTATTTTCCTTTATAAGACGTTTTGCCATCTACCTGACCAAATATATTAAGAAAGAAAAACAACTTAGTTTTTTCTCAATCTGAAAAGCCGTTTTTTCGGCGAAATGAAAATTTTATTAATATCCAACCGCTAATCTATTAAAATTCTCTTCATTCTTTTCCTTATACATTCGAATCACGTCATCCCATGTAAACCCAGCAAATATAATTGTTTTATAGAATAAATCCATAATTCCTAATAACGGACCCTTTGCACCAGCTTTATCTTTGAACTCCACTTTTCCAATTAGATAATTAACGTTCTTATCCATATGGAAGAAAGCTTTATTAAAACCGTTAATTTTACTGCCTGTAATTCGAACTCTGTACATTATTTTTTCCAGTTTGAAATCCATTACAACAGATAACCAGAAATGAAGGATATCAACCATTTCTTCTAATAATGATTCTTTCGGCTGTTCAAATTTTGTTGACCACATCTTGAAAGCATTTGTTACGTTCCATGCTTCATTTACTTCATTTTTTAATGCATAAGCTTTATTAAACATCATGTCATAGCGAAGATAGTTCTTTTTATGTTTTGATTTAATATCATCATCAAGTGCCTTTTGCATTGTAAATAATTCAGTTAGATCCACCACAGTATTAGCCATTTTTAATTACATCCTTTCAATTTATAAGTGATATCCTGAGCCGAAGCCCAGGACAGTTATTTATTCAGCAACTTTTTCATCATCAACAATCTTCAACTGACCAGAAGCAACTTCCGTTGTTCCATCTGGTTTAACACTGTACTCTACGCCTTCATGTGGCTCTTCAAAACTCATTTGTCCTTCTGGAACATCAT
This sequence comes from Bacillus sp. AF62, assembly GCF_050312695.1. Classification (NCBI taxonomy): domain Bacteria; kingdom Bacillati; phylum Bacillota; class Bacilli; order Caryophanales; family Bacillaceae; genus Bacillus; species Bacillus sp. AF62. The sequence continues at coordinate 4,868 of NZ_JBNPJZ010000087.1, forward strand.
CACTTTGTGGACGACTCTCCATTACTTCTTTAGGAGTTTGATAAGCGAAAGTTAAATCAATCAAGAAATACTGACCGTATTTGTTAAATTTCTCTGCGATTTTGTGCATTTGAAGGTTGTCATTTTCTTTAGCAGTTGAAATAATTTCCTCCGCCTCTTCACGTGTATCTGCACAATGTTGTTCCTTTTGATTAAGTTGTACTTTTGCCATTGATAAATCCCCCTATTAATAATCGTTTTTTGTTGTTCAGTTTAAAATAAACCAATTAGACCTTATTGAATGTTCAATGTTATTTTTCGTTATTAATTACAGCGTTTCTAGCCTTAGAAAGTCTTTCAGCCGCTTTCTGTCTTTGTTCTTCTGTCATCACTCGTAAATTTTTCATTGCTACTTGTTTTTCTTGAAGAACACCTTTTACAGCCGTTGGCCTTCCATCCTCTTCTTCTAAGGTTTGTAATTCACATAGATTACTAAGTTTTCGAATGTGTTTAGAAACAGTAGAGTAAACGTTCCACTGACCTGTGCTATAGTCAAAAACCAATATGGTTTCTTGTTCTTCACGAGAATAAATCATTATTTATATGACTCCCTTCTTCAGATACTCACGAGCCATATATAAGAAATGATGATATATGTAGTTACCGGTTGTAGCAGGCTCAATAAACACTGTTGAAAAGCCATATCGCACTTCAAATGTTTTTAAACTACCAAGCAAGGCTTCTGGTTTGTATTGACTTATATACTCACCCTTCAATATTTTCTGGTATCCTTGTAAATCTTCCACAAGTAGAACAAATGGATGTTTAGCGGCACGAATCAATTCATTTTCAAATCTTGTACGATCTTTAATTGATTGAATTAATTCATCTATAACATTTTTACGCTCTACCCCAGCACTTAAATAAATATCTCGTGTAATGCCCATCTCAGGGTTCTTAGGAATTACCGCTGAATAGTCGGCAGTATCAATTTTTCTAAGTCTGAATGGAACATTCTTTTTGCGGAAATAATCAAGTACGTGTTGGTTTTTCTGTTCTCTTGTATCTACCATGATTTCCAATGTATCCAATATTTCCTTCAATTCTTTTTCTGAATATCGATAATGAATTGCTGGCATTTATTTCACCTTCCTAGAATGCAACATTGCACGATTGAATATTGCTTGTGAAAGCTCGTCCGTTACTTTATTTTCATAGTTGGCCACAGATTCTTTTACATATAACCAACCATTAAGCGAAAAGTTTAACGTTAACTCCATGACTAACCTTGCAGCCGCTTCATCATGATTGAACCAATCATTTATTTTTGGGTTCATGTCTTGCTCAACACCGATAAAAAAATTAATAAGTTTATCTATCGTTTGTTTTACTGCATAATCTTGGTCCGAATAATTACCTTGTAAATATTTAATAATCCGTAGCTTATATTCTTTAATAACTGATTCAATTTCAGGAGCAACCTTTTCATGGTTCTCAATATATAAATCATTCCCATCAAGAACGAGCTTCGCTCCCATCGATTGAACATCAGCACATATTTGTTTTGGATGCATATTACACCTCTTTTTTAACAAGTTACTAAATAGTTACTAAGTTATTTAAAAAGTAACTCGCTTAAATCCAGTCGTATCAAGGGTTTAAGCGTTATTTAGTTATCAAAGTTACTAAAGTTACCCGTTTTTCTATTAAAGTCCTATATATATATTATTTTTTTATTTATTTATTTTCTTAAGAGCCGATATAGGAAACTCAGTAACTTAAGTAACTATTTATCTACAAACATTGTTATATCAACGTTTATACGAGTTACTAAAAAAATAATTAAGTAACTCTTTAGTAACTCTGACTTAAAGTTTTTTCCTATTTATAGGAGTTACGTTGTTTTTATCTTCATTCTCAGTTGAAAATAAATTTGAACCAGCAAGTTTATTTAATGTAATTCCAATAATGAAGTTTTTATTTCCTGTACCTTTTTCTTTTTTAAACCCACGAACTTCTAATTGACGATAAAAAGCACGGTTTTTTAATTCCAATTCGTTATTTTGATAGCACCACTTGGTATAACTTTCATAAAGTGATTTCGCTTCAATTTGCGCCGTAGAATGAACCGTACAATTTTCATCAATAAATGGTCCTAATATATCCATGTCTTCACGATATTCAGCTGTTGCTGCCTTCACGGCTTCAGGAGCGCGCAACCCTTCAGCCTGCCACTTCATGCATCCTTCCACAGCCCACCGTAAAACGCCTGGCATTTCTTTTGCTAATTTATCAGGCAGATCATAATCAATCTTGTCTTTTGGTATCGTTACGGTAAATGGAATAAGCATAATCCTTCTCCATATACCTTCATCTGAACCTTTTACAATTGGTTTATGATTGGTAGTGAAAAACACTTTAAACTCTGGTGTAAATTCAAAGTATTCCTGACGTAAGAAGCGAGCTGACATTTTCTCTCCACCAGTGATTTGTTTAACCAGGGCTTCAGATAATTGTTGTCCCTCTTCACTTTCAACCGCTGATACAAAACGTGCTCCATCTAATCTAGCCACATCGTTATTGATTCCTGAATCATTTCTCTTTTTTAAGAAAGTGTCACTGTTTGTCTGTCTTCCATAATCACCAAGTAGATCCTGAATGATATTAATAAAAGTAGACTTACCATTACGGCCATTACCGAATAAGAAAAACATTACTTGCTCTTTCGTTACACCAGTTAATGAATAACCAATTGCTTTCTGCAGGTAATTAATTAATTCTTGATCCAGTTCACCTGCAGGTGTTTTAAAAATACTTTCCAAGAAAGCTTTCCAGTTTGGACACTCAGAATTTCTTTCATACTTGATTGGAGAAATCTTTGTTAATAACAAGTCACGGTCATGTGGTAATAATTCACCGGTCTTTAAATCGACAACTCCGTTATCACAGTTAAATAAAAAGTTATGAGCATCTAATTCTTTCTTTTTCACTGACACCATCGGTCTTACATCCAATATGCTATTTATTCTAATTGACCGTCTTTCACATTTCTTTGCCCAATCATGTAGTAACTTTGATTGATATTTATCTTCTGTAGCCTTTGCTTCCCCATATATGGCTCTCAACGTTTTGGCTGTGATAGCTTCAATTTGTCTCTTACTATCCTCATGCCAATGCTTACCGTTCCATATAAGCCATTCCAATTCATTACAATAGCGAACATTCTCGCCGTGATAATATGCAATACGTTCTGCGTTTCCTAACTCAGTTAAATGAAACTTTGGTACTTCATCGATAATTTCCTCAGTATCTTCAATTGAATTATCGGAAATATAAACCTCATACTTTTTCTCTTCGGGCGGTTCATAATCAGCTATTGTGGAAGGCGTAGAAAGAATTGCTGTATCAATTGTCATTTGACCATATGTACGACCATCACTTGAATGTGGTTTATCCCACTTCTCACGAAGTAAGGAAGACTCTCTAAACATTGAATCCATCTTTGTAGCATCTTTATCCGTCCAAAATGCTAAATGATTACATAAGGCCATATCAGTTGAAGAGTGGCCACCATTTATCAAAATCCCCTGGAATAAATCTTTAATAGCTGCACCGCTTTTACTATCAAACATTCGCTCCCATAATTCTGTATTCGATAAACTAGTAATATTTTCTCGTTCAAATGAAGTAGTACTTTGTTTCTTTTCAGGCTTTGGCTTTTCTTTCAAATACTTCTCAAATAAAACTTTTAATTCATCCGTTCTATCCTCCACAGGGACTTGATCCAGGCAATCACCGGTGAAAGTAAAATACCTTCCATGCCTGTATACTTCTAATCCGAGATCAACATTTTTCCGCCCTGTACCTGGTCCTTTTAATGGCAGCTTACCTTTTGCAATGATGTGGATACCATCACCACTTGGTGAGTATTCCGTGTAACTATTTACAATTTCAATAACATCCTCAGCTAAACTTGTAAGAGCACCTTCCTGCATACAATGGTCAATATCTATTCCAATGAATGGATCGTCCTTTGAAAACATGAATCCAATTCCATCATAATCTCCTTGTTCATAGAATTTTATGATCGTCGGAAACGTTGACCAGCTCCGTTTATTATTTGATTGAGCCATTTCCCCATTGATTTGATAAGGAACTTTTGTTTTCTTACCATTTCTTACTTCTGACCGCCATAAGATCCAATGAGGAGTGTTTTTAAGCTCTGCCGGTATTTGATTAAATTTATATCTCATTTGATTTTCTCCCTTTGGAAAAGGGAGCCGTTAGTAGCTCCCTCCTATTTGAATCTTGTTAATTAACTTTTAGAATGGGACATCCTCATTCGTAATTGTAAATGCAGTATTTGGAGCCGATGCTTCTGATTCTTTAAATCCATTTACTTGCGGATATTTTTTACCGTTATATTCACGCTCACCTACTACTACACGAAGATGTTTAGTTAAAAGTGTATCTGCCCATTCTTTATAAGAAGCAAATTTCATTCCTGTTGGAAAAGCTGCAGCTTTAGAAATCGCTTGTAATCTCCACATTGATTTTTCAGTTACAACAAAATTATCGAATAAGAGCTTTTGTCCTTGGAATTCTTGGTCTACATCACTACGAATTTCATAATCCACAACAATCATGTTGTTTCCTGATTCAGCTTTTTTTAATTCATAATTAACAACTGTTACCTCATATTCTCCTGGCTTAACTTGTTCAAATCCTTTAGCTTGTTCATGATCTACTGTAAACATTATTTTTCCTCCTTGTTGTTAAAAACTTGTAATCTATCTAAAGCAGCATTTAAATATTTAAGATTGAAATCTTGGAGTTTTTGTTTTGTTTTAAACTCAATTTCATCTAGCATCTTCGCTGCTTCATCACTGGATTCAACAATTTCTATAATTTTTGCAATAAGAGCATTTCTTTCATTCTCTTGTTCCGCTCTCACATCCACACCAAGTTCTAACCATTTATAAATGATTGCACCATGCTCTGGCTTAATTAATTCACCATTTTCATTTATTAAATTAGAATTATCCTTAGTTGGTGTAGCTGTATGATTTTGCTCCATACGTAGAACAATCATGAATTCGTACTCCAAATCATCTTTCTGAATTGGTTTTAATCCTAACTTACGAATTTGAAGCTTATCATTATCATCACGCTCAGCTTGATATTCTTGCTTAGTACGTAACGTAGCGATAATATGAACATCATTTTCTGTAAGTGATTTAATAAACTCTTTAATAACCGGCTTCATTGTTTTCCAATCTTGAAAACGGCCACCTAAATCTTGCTGCTGGTCCAAGATACCTCCGATACCTTCCCAAGCATGTGAAAGACTATCTGCAATAACAACCTCACAACCACTTTTCTTTAATAATTCAATCGCTTGTTGGTATCGCACTGTAGAATATGGTGCATCAAGTTCAACATATTTAAAGCTACCAATCTTGTAACCTTTAATTGTATTGTTTGCATAAAGAAGCGAACGTTTATGTTCCGTATCGATAACTCCAATCTTCTTCCACAATTCTTCTTCTGGTAACTCAGGATAAGCTTCTTTCATCATTCCATATGCCAGGATTAAAGAAGTTAATGTTTTACCTCCGCCACTTGCACCGAATAATGCTATACAAGCTTTCAGCTTTTCACGTTGTGCGTCTGTTACTTGCAACATATTTATACCTCCACACTATAAGAAATGGACTCAGGCTTAATCGTCACCCCTGGGACAATTTGTCCATCACCATCTACAACAACTTTTTCATCACCGATTTGAACAATTTTCAATGTCTTCTTTAAATCGGCCCATTTCACACTATTTTTGATGAACTCAGCAAGGTCATTTTGAATGACATAATCTAAAAGTAATGCTTCATCACCTTTATCCGGCGTTTCCTTACTCTTACGAGTTTTAGATTTACCATAAGGCGTACTAATCGTTTTCTGCTTTGGATCCGCTGCAAGTTGTTCCGCATGATAACGTTGAACATGGCTTTCAAAGAAGGTGATACTATTATGGACGGAAATTAATTCGCCTTTTTCCCATTCAGCAATACGATCACGTTCAACATTTGCTAATTGGTTAATTTCCTTTTCCTTTGATTTAAGAGCAGATAGTTTACGGAATGCCCAGTTCAGGCCATTAATATCCGTAATTTCAAATGGTTGCTCCGCATCTTGCAATTGGTCCACTTCTAATAATTCATTTTGTTGTAATGCATTCATCGATATTACCTCCAAATTTATTTTTCTTTTCCTGTGCGCTATACAGCGAATAATATGTAAAACCGTTATTATCAAAAGAAACTTCAAAAGGATAATCCTTAGATACGCGACTTACTATCATAGGTTGTACTTCCGCTTCCTGTAGCAAGAATTCAAATACCTTGTGAGTTACATGTACTTGCTTATCACGAACACTGATAATTCCTTTGTCATATGCATTGTGGATGGCTTGCACACTTTCAGTGATTATTTTAATATCCATCAATAAAACGCTCCTTTACATGAAATCAATTCATGCTATAATGACTGTGAATTTTGTTTTTCTAAATCACCTGTTGGCGCAGGTGGTTTTTCTTTTTATACAGCTCGAAAGCATTCAACATTTTGTTCCGCAATTAAGTAGTTTGTTAGATTCCCTTCAAGTACGGCATTCTGTCCGAACATAAAATACCTATCATCTTGCTTAATTTCACAACCATAGAAATCTTCAACTGGATGATCAGTTTTCTTAATCGATTCCTTTTTGGCGATGTCTTCCACAAATATTGCATCGATATTACTCACACTAATGTGTAATGGTACTGTCGGAGTTGCACCTTCATATTCAATTCCTGATAAAAATCCAAAGCTATTTTTAAATGTTTTAAATTGCTCTACTGTAAAACTTGCTTTGGCACCTGATTTAAAAACTAACGTTACTTCTTTCATTTAACTCACCTCCCTTCATATGCATCATTTAAACTGCTTACGTTCTCCCATTTTGCTGTAAATCTCAGCGATGATTAAACCTGTTTTAGTTAGTTCAGCATCGTTTGATATTAAATGATTCTGATTCATTCGAGTCAGTTGGGCCCTAGTAATTAATTGCAAGTTATCCAATATAATATTTTGTTTATTGCTGTCTAAAAAAATAAGGCAATGTTCTTTTGGTATGGGACCATGTTCCTTTTCCCACAAGACTCTGTGTTTGTGCCTCCACCGTTTGTGCCAAGGTCCTTTATCTGAAACCTTGACTAGTACATAACCATCACGATCGATTCGTTCACTACCGACTGGTTTATAATTTGTTGCTTGTTGTCCTTTTTTAAATTGCGTCTCAACTCCACCCCTCGTAAGGCCTTTTTTACCCTTATTAAAAGGAACATGACCTTTTTCAAAGTGGCCAGTTAAACTGCTGGAAATTTTATTATTTTCTTAAATGTTTTTATTTGTTTTATTGAAATACTCAAATCAAATTCTTTATTTATTAAGTTCGTTAGAGCCTGATTAGACAATCCTTTTGCATTTTCTCGAATAAAAGCCACTTGTTCATCGTTAAAAAGTTTCGCCATCCTTTAACCCTCCAACATTTTTGGTTTGGTAAGATCCTTTGATTTGTATTCTGTATGAAACTTTTGAGCGTTTAACACTAAAGTTCCATTCGAAATGATTTGATTAGCTACGCTTGTTATAGAACGAGCCCTTTCTATTTCCTCGACTAATTTATCTCCCACTAAGTCCTCATCACTTAAACGCTCGAGTTGAGCAAATAAATGATTATTCAAGTCACCTAGCGTATTTCTCATTTAACTCACATCCCTTCGAATTGAAGCCTTACGGTTCATTTCCCTTAGCTCACACTTTGCTTCTAATTCAGTAATAAGTAATAACGCTGGACTATTTCTCATTTCTGCACATCTTTTTACAACATCTGATGCTTTCATTAATTTACTTGAGGATAATACTCCGTTCATGATTGGTCACCTTCCTTTTTCTCTTGTTCAGCCTTACGAGCTGCTAAAATACGAGGGACTGAAGTTTTCATAAAAAACTCGGCCATCTTTAACGCCGTTTCTTCACTTGGCGGATTATCCAATATAGTTCGTTCCATTTATCTCACCATCCACTTCAAAAACTTCATGTTTTATGAAGTTAGTTGGTAAAAAAATTTCTTCAATTCCTTTTCCAAACTTTTGAGCGATTAAAAACATTTCATTCGCTTTAAATTGAGTAACTCCATGTTCCTTGTTGATATATGTTCTTTTATCAACTCCTATTAAATTTGCCATATCCTGTTGATTTAGCATATTATACATACGTAGCCTTACTAGTTTGTCTTGCAATGTTCCCACCTCCTCGCTAACGATTTTCATATTACATGAAGTTTTGACATAATTCAACATATTTTTTCATGTTTTATGAAATTTATTTATTTTTTCTTGTTTCATGAAACTTCCAGTTTAAAACTTCATGAAATATGATATAATAGAACCAGAAAGGAGATGAAACTTCATGAAACAAGATATCTCTAAATATGTTGGTCAACAAATTAAAAACTTTAGGAAACTAAAGAAAATGACCCAAAAAGAATTAGGATTACGAATAGGAAAAAAACATAATACAATTTCATCTTATGAAAATGGGACAAACGAACCTGAACAAGATGTATTATTTGCAATAGCACAAGCATTGGATATATCAATTAATGATTTGTTCCCACCAACAAATGAAGTGTATAAGCCAAATACTCCAACTATTTCTTTAGTACGTGAATCTTCATATACTTATGTTCCAACTGCAATTTCAGCTGGTTTACCTCTAGAAATTGATGGAATGACAGAAATGGATTTGGAAACTATACATATTCCTGATTCATTAATGGGGAAGTGGGCAGGCAGAGAAGATATTTTTATGACCCGTGTTAATGGTGACTCGATGAATAAAGTTATACCACATACCTCTTTGATTGCCGTAAAAGAAGTTACTTTAGAGGAACTTTATGATAATGACATAGTTGTTTTTAGTAATGGCTGTGATTATTCTGTAAAACGTTTCTTTAATGATAAGCAAAATAAACGATTAATATTCCGACCGGATTCATATGACAATCGTTTCTTTGATTACACAGTTCCTTATGAAGATGCTGCGAATATAAAAATACATGGTAAAGTAGTAATGTACGTAGCTACATTAAACTAATACCTATATCAATTAAATCTTTAGCGCTAGGAATTTAATGGACAGCCCGTACAGCTGTCCTCTTTTTAAAAGGAGAGATAAATAGTGACTGTTGGAATTTATATAAGAGTAAGCACTGAAGAACAAGTACGAGATGGTTTCTCGATTTCAGCTCAACGTGAAAAGCTAAAAGCATATTGCGTGGCACAAGACTGGGATAATTTTAAATTTTATGTAGATGAAGGCGTATCAGCAAAGGATACGAATCGCCCACAATTAAGCATAATGTTAGAACATATCAAAAAAGGATTAATTAATACTGTTTTAGTTTATCGTCTAGATCGTCTAACACGTTCTGTTATGGACCTATACAAACTACTAGATACATTTGATAAATACAATTGTGCTTTTAAATCAGCAACAGAAGTTTATGATACTTCCACGGCTATGGGGAGAATGTTTATTACAATTGTAGCTGCATTAGCTCAATGGGAAAGAGAAAATTTAGGTGAACGTGTAAGAATGGGACAATTAGAAAAGGCTCGCCAAGGAGAATATTCAGCAAAGGCCCCATTTGGATTTGATAAAAATGAGTATAGCAAATTAATTATAAATCTAGAAGAAAGCAAAGTAGTTTTAGATATGGTAAGAAAAATTGAAGAGGGTTATTCCATCAGACAACTCGCCGACCATTTAGACGGCTATATTAAGCCCATAAGAGGTTATAAATGGCATATACGCAACCATATTAGATATTCTCTCTAATCACGCCATGTACGGAGCGATAAGGTGGTCTAATGAGATAATAGAGAATGCTCACCAAGGAATTATTACGAAAGATAGATTTATGAAGGTTCAACAACTACTATCTAGTCGCCAAAATTTTAAAAAACGTAAAACCACTTCTATCTTCATTTTTCAAATGAAATTACTTTGCCCCAATTGCGGAAATCATTTAACTTGTGAAAGAGTAATGTATCATAGAAAAAAAGATAATCAAGATATTGAGCATAATCGATATCGTTGTCAGGCTTGTGTTCTAAATAAGAAAAAGGCTACCTCTATTTTTTCCTCTAGTGAGAAAAAAATAGAGGTAGCCTTTTTAGATTACATTGAAAAATATAGATTCAAACAGGTACCGAAATTCCAAACAGAAGACAATGAAATTGATATCTTAAAGAAACAATTATCTAAAGTAGAACGACAAAGAGAAAAGTTTCAAAAAGCATGGTCAAACGATCTACTGACAGATGAAGAGTTTGCCAATCGAATGAAAGAAACGAAACAAGAGCTAGAATCGATAAAAGAAAAGTTGAAATCTTTAAGTTCCAATGAAAACGAAAATATAGATGATAATGCTATAAAAGAAATTATAAATAATATTAAAAGTAATTGGTCATATTTATCATCTAATGAGAAAAAACAATTTATGAATATGTTCATAGAGAATATCAAAATTGATAAAAAAGGCGGAGTTACAGAAGTATTAGATATAGAATTTTATTAGTGTTTATGTTACATTTACACAAACAAAATGCTCTTGTTGTAAAAAGCGCATTTCTTCCATCATGTATTTTGCACAATCTTCTGGACTTCGAATACTATATCTATTTTGATATTCTAAACGTACCATTCTTCTGCCTAGCTCAAAGGCTGCCATAAGTTGCGATGCCTTTGAAATCCCAATACCATGTATACTAATTAGCTCTTCTAATGTTGCATCTTTCAACATACGTAAGCCATCAAATTGGTGTAAAATTTTATCTGACAACTTTAAAACTGTTTCTTCTTTAGAACCTGTTCTGAGTAACACTGCGAGGAGCTCTCGATTTGATAAACTTCCAGCACCTTCTAACAATAAACGCTCCCGTGGTTGTTCTTCTCTTACAACATCACGAATACCGTTCATCTCTCCACCCCTTTATTTGTTCTCTCAAAGAAAACCCCATGCAATTTTACGCATGGGTTACATCAATATCAAATTGTTTTAATTCTCGAACGAGACGTGCAATTGGTAAGCCAACTACACTATAGTAGTCCCCTTGAATATGTTGAACGAAAATAGACCCTTTACCTTGAATCCCATAACTACCTGCTTTATCAAGAGGTTCTTTTGACGCGACGTATGTATCAATTTCCTCTTCTGTTAATTCCCAAAACGTAACTTCTGTACGCTCATAAAAAGTAACCGTTTTTTCTTTTGATATAATCGCAACACCTGTATACACTTCATGTGTTTTCCCAGATAGTAATTGTAACATCTCTTTCGCCTCATCCTTATTAGAAGGCTTACCAAGGATACGCGACTCATATGTAACAATTGTATCTGCACCTAACACAATGTAATCACTATTGTTTTCTGCAACCGCTGATGCTTTTTGCAAGGCAAGCGACATTACAATATCAGAAGGCGATGAATATGCACCAATTGTTTCCTCTACTTCACTTACAACGATTTCAAATGGTACGCTAGCTAACTCAAGCAATTCCTTCCTCCGAGGTGACCCTGAAGCTAAAATTATTTTTTTCATATTTTCTCCTTCCTTTCTCACATGAAGCAGAACAATTTATATCAATCGTATCAAAGGAATAGTTTGCCCACAAATGAAAGAAATATTAATTTCTCTAACTAAAAATAACACTTCTTTATTGCATACGATTATATTCCTGTCATAGAGAAAGCACTTTGCTCTAAATTCAAAAGAAAAGAAAGAAGTACATGTACTTCTTTCTTACTCATTTTATTATCCTATCATTTCACTTTCTACGAAACAATTTTTTCATACGAGAGTAAGCCATCAATAATAACTTGATTTAATTTCGCCAAAGATTCCTTATCCATTTTCCCATCTTTTACTGTTTGTACAGCTACCGACGTATACATATACAGTTTCTTTGCTTCTTCTCGCTTCATACTTTTCCCTTCTTTTTCAATCGCTTTCCATTCTTTTTCAATCACTTCTATATCTTTTGCGCTGCTTTTTCCACCAACTTGTACGCTAGAAGCATATTTTGCTAAATGAGTATATAATGGCTGCACTTTTGTTAAAAATGTTCCTACTTCTTTATCATCTTTCAGCAATGCTTTATCTGTTATATCCCAGTTCTTTTTTAAAACGGAGACACCATCATTTTTATATTTAGTCATTAATTGATTTATAGCCTGTTCATCGCTAGCAATACCAACAACTATTGCATACTTATCCCCGCTCGGTCTCAAAGCACCAATGCCCCCATTGCCTTTCCATTCTTCAAGAGCTGCCTGTCCCTTTTCTTCAGAAGAATAAAGCCCCCCTTGAACAAAAAATAATTTCATCGGATCCAATGACGTTCCTGTCTGCGCCTTTTGTTTTTCTTCTTTCGGTGCTGGTGTTTGTTCTGCCGTTCCACCCACCTTTGATTCTCCATTTCCAGTCGGCCTTGAAGCAGTTACTTCACTTCCTCCTGTTGTTCCTTGTCCAGTAAGTAAATGAAGCATCCCCATTCCAAACGCCGTACCGATAATAATTGCGGTTGCAACGATTGCAATTAATGTATTACTCCACTTCTTTCGGTATTTTTCCACAGACACTGATTTCGCTTTTTGAAACGGAACAACATTTTTAGGTCGTTCACTTTCTACTACCATCCATTCAAATTCATCTTTCTTCTTTTCCTCATACTTCGCTTCTGTTCCATTCACTTTCACTGAGATCGTTCGTGATTGCTTGTCCATACACTCACACCTCACCTCTTATCGTTGTCCGCATCATATCATATTCATTTCACAAAAAAACGAGATATTTGTCAGAGGAATTCGTCAAATAACCCTATATATTTATCTTATATGTATGCATTTGACTTCATTTGTAGAACAAAAAAACTAGATAGTAAAGACTATCTAGTTTTTCTCTCGAATATATTTTCGAACTTCAGAAATGAAATAAAGAGAACCTGTTATGATAAAAACATCATTTTCCCCTATCATTTCAACTTTTGTATCAATTGCCTCTTTCCAATTTTCAAAAACTAATTTTGATTCTTTTTGTGAATATGATGCAAGCTTGTCTGCAGAAATAGCACGATCAAAGGCGAATGTTGTAAAAATCATTTCATCTGCAATGGTTTCTAATCGGCCTACCATGTTATGCAATTGTTTATCACCAAGGGCAGTAAATAAAACTATTACATTTTTATCTTTGTAATGCGCTTCTACTGTCTTCACAAGGCTTTCGATACCTTCTGGATTATGAGCACCATCTATAATAATATCCGGGTTACTTTGTAGCTTTTCAAAGCGCCCAATCCAATACGCTTCCCGTAATCCCGTTCTTATTCCCTCTTCCTCAATTAAAAATGATAAATATGTTTTTACATACATTACTGCCATAAGTGCTAGCGCTGCATTTCCTACTTGATGAATACCTTTCATTGAGATTTGCAAATCTTCAAATGCGGTAAAAGGACAAGTAAAATCAAACTGTTCCCCATCTTCGTTAGACTGTTTATGTAACGCTGTAAAATGCTTGCCAAGTTCGTATAAGTTTGCATGGTTTTCCTTTGCAACATTTTGAATGACTTGCAAAGCTTCTTCATCTTTTACACCAGTAATTACCGGCACACCAGACTTAATAATCCCCGCCTTTTCATATGCAATTTCTCCTAGTGTATTCCCTAAAATATGCATATGATCGTGACCGATATTCGTAATAATCGTGAGAACAGGGTGTATAACATTGGTAGAATCAAAACGTCCACCGAGCCCTGTTTCAAATAAAACAACATCACAGAAATTGACTTTACCGAAATAGCAAATTGCCATAACAGTAATAATTTCAAACTCAGTCGCTTCCCCTAAATCCGTTTCATCTAGTTTTTCCACGACTGGTTTTACCATCTTTACGAGTTCAGTAATCTCTTCATCTGCAATTGGTGTTCCATTCACACTAATGCGTTCATTAAATGTTTCGATGTAAGGGGAGGTAAACGTTCCTACCTTATATTTCGCGCCTTCTAACATGTAACGCATATATGTTAACGTTGAACCTTTTCCATTTGTACCAGCAAGATGAACACATTTTATATGACGCTCTGGATTTCCGAGCTCTTCTAGCATCCAATTCATTCTTTCTAATCCTGGTTTAATACCAAATTTCAATCGGCTATGAATCCACCCTATCGCTTCTTCGTATGTATGTATCACGTATGCTTTTCCCCTTTCAAAAGACAACTTTCATAGTTCTATTATACGCAAAGAAAAGAGACTCACCAATATAGTGAGTCTCTAAAAATATTTTTACTTTTCAAGATCTGCTAGACGTTGACGAACTGCTTCGCGTTTTTCTAGGTAATCTTGCTCTTTCGCACGCTCTCCTTCAATAACCGCTGCAGGAGCTTTCGCTACGAAACCTTGGTTAGAAAGTTTCTTCTGTACACGTTCTACTTCTTTATCGAACTTCTCAAGTTCTTTCTCAAGACGAGCTCTCTCTTCATCAAGATTGATAAGATCAGCTAACGGTAAGAATAACTCTGCACCTGATACGATTGCAGTCATTGCTTTTTCTGGCGCTTGTAAGTCCGTTTGAATTGTTAATTCGCTTGGGTTACAGAAACGCTCAATGTAAGAGCTATTTTTCGTAAGTTGAGCAAGTACAGCCTCATCTTTTGCTTTAATTTGCATTTGAACTTTTTTGCTCATTGGTGTATTTACTTCTGCACGAATGTTACGAACAGAGCGAATGATATCAACTAGAAGGTGCATTTCTGCCGCAGCTTCCGTATCTTGTAAATCTTCGCGAACTGTTGGCCACGCAGCTACTGTAATAGACTCGCCTTCATGCGGTAAATGTTGCCAAATCTTCTCTGTTACGAATGGCATGAATGGGTGTAATAGACGCATTGTTTGATCTAATACGTAAGCTAAAATAGAACGAGTCGTTTTCTTAGCTGCTTCATCTTCACCGTATAGTGGAAGTTTCGCCATCTCAATGTACCAGTCACAGAAATCATCCCAAATGAAGTTGTATAATGAACGACCAGCTTCACCGAACTCATATTTATCCATATTACGTGTTACACTCTCGATTGTTTCGTTTAAGCGAGTTAAGATCCACTTATCTGCAACTGATTTTTCACCAGTTAAATCGATTTCTTCATACTTCATATCATCCATGTTCATTAATACGAAACGTGATGCGTTCCAAATTTTATTAATGAAGTTCCAAGTAGATTCTACTTTTTCCATGCTGAAACGTAAATCTTGACCTGGCGCACTTCCTGTTGATAAGAAATAGCGCATTGCATCTGCACCGTACTTCTCGATAACATCCATTGGGTCAATACCGTTACCAAGAGATTTACTCATCTTACGACCTTGCTCATCACGAACTAAACCGTGAATTAATACATCTTTAAATGGACGCTCGCCTGTAAACTCTAAACCTTGGAAAATCATACGAGATACCCAGAAGAAGATGATGTCATAACCCGTTACTAGTGCATCTGTTGAATAGTAACGTTTGAAGTCTGCTGAATCTTCATTTGGCCAACCAAGTGTTGAGAATGGCCATAGCGCTGAACTGAACCATGTATCAAGTACGTCGTTATCTTGATTCCAGTTTTCAATATCTGCTGGTGCTTCTGTACCTACGTATACTTCACCAGTTTCTTTATGGTACCAAGCTGGAATACGGTGTCCCCACCATAATTGACGAGAAATACACCAGTCATGAATATTTTCCATCCAACGTAAATATGTGTTTTCAAAACGCTCTGGTACGAACGTTACTTTTTCTTCTTCTTTTTGTTGAAGCGCTACTGCTTTTTCAGCAAGTGGAGCCATTTTTACGAACCATTGTGTTGATAAGTAAGGCTCAACAACTGCACCGCTACGCTCACTATGACCTACTGAATGCATATGTGGCTCGATTTCTACTAATACGCCAGCTTCTTGTAAGTCTTTCACTAATTCTTTACGGCATTCGAAACGATCCATACCGTTATATTTACCAGCTTTTTCGTTCATCGATCCATCTTCGTTCATTACTAAGATGCGTGGTAAGTCATGACGGTTACCTACTTCAAAGTCGTTCGGGTCATGAGCTGGTGTAATTTTTACAACGCCTGTTCCGAAGTCTTTTTCTACATACTCATCAGCAATAATCGGAATCTCACGGCCTACGATTGGAAGTGTAACTGTTTTTCCGATTAAATGTTTGTAACGATCATCTTCTGGATGAACTGCTACCGCTGTATCACCAAGCATCGTTTCTGGACGAGTAGTAGCAAGGCGAATGTAACCTGAACCGTCCGTTAACGGATAGTTCATATGGTAGAATGCACCTTGAACTTCTTTATGAATTACTTCAATATCAGAAAGAGCTGTGCGTGTTGCTGGATCCCAGTTGATAATATATTCACCGCGGTAAATTAAGCCTTTTTCGTATAATTGAACGAATACTTTATTAACCGCATCAGATAAACCTTCGTCTAATGTGAAACGTTCGCGAGAATAGTCTAGTCCTAAACCAACTTTCCCCCATTGTTGACGAATGTGAGAAGCGTACTCTTCTTTCCACTCCCAAGCTTTTTCAAGGAATTTCTCACGGCCAAGATCGTAACGTGAAATACCTTCTTCACGAAGTTTTCCTTCTACTTTCGCTTGTGTTGCGATGCCAGCATGGTCCATTCCTGGAAGCCATAACACATCGTAACCTTGCATACGCTTCGTACGAGTTAAAATATCTTGAAGAGTTGTATCCCAAGCATGACCTAAGTGTAACTTACCAGTTACGTTCGGAGGTGGAATTACAATTGTATACGGTTGTTTCTTCTCGTCTCCTGTTGCTTCAAAATATTTGCCTTCAAGCCACCATTGATAAAGGCCTTCTTCAACGGACATATGATCATATTTAGTTGGTAAATTCTTTTCCGTGTTTGACATTATTTTCCCTCCTTAAAATAAAAAATGTCCCTCATCCAAAAAGGACGAGGGACATCGCGGTACCACCTTTATTTACAAACAAATTCATAATTTGCTTATACTCTTAATTTGATAACGGACAAATCCGTCTTTTCCTAATGAGAACTATTCTGTTCAGAAAAGATGCTCCAGGGCTACCTTCTAACATAACTATCTAGAGAATCTCCCAGCTACTGATTCTCCTCTCTGAAGACGTTTCATGTTATACTCTTCCCCTTCAAGGCATTTATATGATTGTTAATTATTATATACAATAGTGTAAAAAACGAAACCTTATTCGTCAAGATAAATTTAAAACTATGACTTTTCGGGTGAATATAAAGAAGATAAGTAGCATTCTCTACTTATCTTCTTTATCCCGCTATTTGCGGGCAATAAGACCCCACCTCAAAATTCAGCTAAAACAAAGAAGTTAGGTTGGAGCCACCCGCTGATTAAAGTTTTACTTTACCCGTTCCCTTGCTGGGCAGCTTGTAATTGTGACAGGAAATATTCTATATTGCTAACGAGCCAATGCGATTGTTGCAAACTCTTTACTCCGCGCAGTTCATTTTCCTCGTTGCGATTATCTCTTCTTTTCTTATAAGACTGGATTTGCCGAATAAATTGCGATGGATACGTCATATACGCAAACATAAGTAGTTGCTCTTCTTTCGTAAAAGGGAAATTTTTTTGATACATTTGAAACCATTCAAACCGATCACTTCTTGCGA
Organism: Bacillus sp. AF62; assembly: GCF_050312695.1. Lineage (NCBI taxonomy): Bacteria > Bacillati > Bacillota > Bacilli > Caryophanales > Bacillaceae > Bacillus > Bacillus sp. AF62. The sequence continues at coordinate 22,694 of NZ_JBNPJZ010000087.1, forward strand.
TTGGATATGTGTTTAAAGACCGTGAATAAAAACCTACTATATCTTGCACAGGCGTTGCAAACTTCGATTTTTCCAAACTAATAAAATAGCCATTTCGCTCATAGTCAAATAAAAAATGATTAAGTGACACGTTACCATGCACAAAAGTAATACGTGTTTTCTCTTTTTCTTTCATCGCATCGTTCCACTCATTTAATTGCTTCGTTGCAAATTCACGCGCTCTCATTACATGATGATAGTACGTACAATATTGTAATTCAAACGGGGACATATACCATTTTGATTCAGATTCTACGAGAAACTCTTCTAACATCTCACCATCATTTTCCCAGCGATCGGATATAGTTGTATAATGTTTTTCTAAATCTTCTTCCGTATATGTTTCTTCCTTCACAGTTTTTTGATGCAACGTTCCAAGTGTCTGAAACATTTTATGGTATTGATCATTATCCTCGCCGTTTCCTTCTGCACGTTCTAACCAAGGCATTAAATAATAATTATACGTCCCGTCACTTAAAATATAATTTCCATCCGTCGCGTGGTATATAGGTACATAATTTGAAAAACCTTTCTCCTTCAAATATTGAATATGATGCAGAAAATTATTCCGCTCTAACTTTCTGCCTTCTATTTTCTTGAGTGCATATGGACCTTGATTCGTATAAATTTTCATTACGCTTCCGTGCTCTTCCATATGCTGCGTATCCAATCTATATTGCCTCACGATAGGTTCATAGTGATTTCGTAATTCAATATCCATACGAATAACCCTTTCTATTCAAAACATAGCCTCTAAGAAAAGAAGCGAATGAAAACACTCACTTCCTTATTTCGCCTTTACCCTTGAAACGGGAATATAAATAATTTGCCCCGTATTTAAAAATATATCTTCTGTTTGATTGACACGGCACACATTTTGCACAGACGTTTCATAACGTTCTGCAATAGATTCAATTGTATCCCCTTCTTGCACGAAATACATTCTTAACTTTGTAAATTCTTCTTCCGGTTCTTTCGTAAATAGTTTTGTTAAATAAAGCGCATTTTCATCTCGCTGTGAGTACTCTTCTTCTTGTTCTTCCTGCTTTTTCGCTTTTTCTTTCTTGAAATCTTTTCGCCCAAACAATTCAAATTGCGGCGTTGTTTCTTGCTCCTCTTCACGCTCCACAAATTCATGTTCCTCTATCTTCTCTTCTTCTAATTCCTGCTCTTTTCTTTCCTCTAATTGGAACGGTTCAAATGCGTAATCTTCCCACTCATCTGATTCCTTATATGCTGGTTCTTCTACATGCGGCGCCGGTCTATTTTCATCCTCTTGCGCTGAATCTTCTTCTAACTCGGCATACACCGTTTCTTCCTCTTCAGCTTCATCCTCGTTTCTCTCTTCATCACACAAACCGGTAATAGATATATCCGCTAATAATTGTAAGCAACCATTTTCCTTTAATTCATAATCAAATTCCTCAATTGATACATATAGCTCTTCAATTACTTTCACTCGATTTCTCGGAATTGATATTTCAAGCGGAAAGGAATGAACAAGTTCATTAACCCCATCTTCCCTTGTTTCTACATAATCAATTGACTTTGCTGGCGATAGTTCTCTTAATGAATACGCCGAATCATCTTTTCGTGCAACATACTCTCCCGTTAAATCTAATTGCCCTCTCACGATTACTTCATGATCAAGCTCTTCTATCTCAACGTCTGGATCTAACGAAATTGACAAAAGTTCATCGACTTCCTGTCCCTTTTGGAACCAAACAGATTCTTTTAATGAAAATCGTAACGAATGATCTGCAGCCACTTCTTTTCCCCCTCCCAAACTATATGTCATTACAGATTTATGTAGGGAAAGCTTACTTTATGAATAAAAAAAAATCGCTCCCCTTATGGAGAGCGATTTTTCTCTAATACATTATTTTAATTTTGACATTGCAATTTCAGCTGCTGCAATCGTCGCCTCAATATCTGCGTCACTATGTGCTGTCGATAAGAATAAACCTTCGAATTGAGATGGCGGTAAGAATACACCTTGTTCTACCATTTCACGATAGTAAGCCGCAAAGAATTCTAAGTTTGAAGATTTTGCTGCATCGTAATTAATAACGGGCTCATCTGTAAAGAAAATACCAATCATAGAACCTGCACGGTTAATACGATGTGGAATGCCATGTTTTTCAGCTGCTTTACGTAATCCAGCTTCCAACATTTCAGCTTTACGCTCAAATTCTACATATGATTCTGGCGTTAACTGTACTAACGTTTCATAACCTGCTGCCATTGCAAGTGGATTACCTGATAAAGTACCAGCTTGGTAAATCGGTCCGCTTGGTGCAACTTGGCGCATAATTTCTGCTTTACCACCGTATGCTCCTACTGGTAAACCACCACCGATTACTTTACCTAAGCATGTTAAATCAGGTGTTACGCCATAATAACCTTGGCCACAATTATAAGCTACTCGGAACCCTGTCATTACTTCATCAAAAATAAGCAATGCACCGTTTTGTTCTGTTACTTCACGAAGACCTTCTAAAAATCCAGGCTGCGGAGGAACAACCCCCATATTTCCTGCTACTGGTTCTACAATTACACAAGCAATATCATCACCGAATTGTTCAAACGCGTATTTTACGCTTTCTAAATCGTTATAAGCTACTGTAATCGTATTTTTCGCTACACCTTCTGGTACACCAGGACTATCTGGTAAACCTAAAGTCGCCACACCAGAACCAGCTTTAATTAATAGCGAATCACCATGACCGTGGTAACAACCAATAAATTTCAAGATTTTATTACGACCTGTATAACCACGAGCTAAACGTAGTGCACTCATTGTTGCTTCCGTTCCAGAGTTAACCATACGCACAATCTCAATTGATGGCACGCGCTCAATAACAAGTTTTGCTAATTTATTTTCAATTTCTGTTGGTGCACCGAAGCTTGTACCTCTTTCAGCAACAGATTTTAACGCTTCTACAACACGATCATTTGCATGACCATGAATTAAAGGCCCCCATGATAATACGTAGTCGATGTATTCATTCCCATCAATATCATATACTTTAGAGCCTTTTCCACGCTCCATAAACAACGGATTCATCCCAACAGATTTAAAAGCACGAACCGGGCTATTTACGCCACCAGGCATTAAGTCTTGTGCCTCTTCAAACGCCGCAATCGATTTATCAAACTTTTTCATTATTTAGCCCCTCCTTCTTGTAACCATTTTGCTGCATCTTTCGCATGATACGTAATAATTAAGTCTGCTCCTGCACGTTTCATACTAATTAATTTTTCAAGAACAACTTCTTTTTCATTAATCCAGCCATTTTGCGCTGCCGCTTTAATCATCGAATATTCACCACTTACATTATAAGCGACAACTGGTAAATTAAAGTTATTTTTCACATCACGAACGATATCTAAGTAAGAAAGAGCTGGTTTTACGATTAAGAAATCTGCACCTTCCATTACATCTGATTCTGCTTCACGGAATGCTTCCATACGGTTTGCCGGATCCATTTGATATGTTTTACGGTCACCAAATTGCGGTGCACCGTGCGCAGCATCACGGAATGGTCCATAAAATGCTGATGAATATTTCACAGCGTACGACATAACTGGCACGTGTCCAAAACCATTTTCGTCTAATGCATGGCGAATTGCTGTTACGAAGCCGTCCATCATGTTTGATGGCGCAATAATGTCCGCTCCTGCTTTCGCTTGACTTACAGCTGTTTTCGCAAGAACTGCAAGAGACTCGTCATTTAAAATAATACCATCTTCAATTACACCGCAATGACCATGGCTTGTAAATTGACATAAACATGTGTCTGCAACTACTACTAGCTCAGGGAAATCACCTTTAATTTGCTGAATAGCACGTTGTACAATTCCATGATCACAATATGCTGATGATCCAACTTCATCCTTTTCAGCAGGTAAACCAAATACAATAACAGAACGAATACCTAAATCAACAACTTCTTGCATTTCAGCTTGCAATAAATCTAAAGACATTTGATATACGCCTGGCATAGAAGGAACTTCATTACGAACATTTTCACCTTCTAATACAAAAATAGGGTAAATAAAATCTCCCGTATGTAAAAACGTTTCACGCACAAGCGCACGCATGCCCCCGCTTTGTCTTAAACGACGATGACGATTAAATTGTAAAGAGTTCATAGATTTCTATCCCCATTCTTTCATTTTATAGATTCACAAACACATTGTAGTAATGCTTCTACAGTGTACTCTTTCGGCACAATAACAGACGGAAAATAACGACTTGCCTCTTTTTCCGTAATAGGTCCTATACAAGCAATTGTACATTTTTTTGTCCATTCTCTCCAGTTTGCACCCTCAAGTAAACGAACAAAACTAGTAACAGTTGAAGGACTCGTAAATGTAATAATGTCTACTTCTCCTAACTTCAACGCTGCTATAAGCTCTTGCTTTTTTTCTACATTCACTTTCGTACCGTATACGATCAACTCATCTAGAGAAACACCAATTTCACGCAGTTTAACTGGTATTACATCTCTTGCTAAATTGCCTTTTGGAAATAAAATGCGTTCGTTTCCATTTAATTCTTTTAGAAGCTCTTCGGCAAATGCTTCTGCAACAAATGAAGTCGGAACAAAATGAACTTGATAGCCCCTTTTTTCTAACTCTAATTTTGTTTTCACACCTACCGCAGCGATTTTAATGGTTAGTGGTAGTTTCTTTTTTAAACTATCTAGAAAAAAAGCTACACCATTTCTGCTCGTAAAAATAACCCAGTCGTATGAATGTAGCTGCTCTTCAATATGTTGAATTTGCCTATGAGACATACCTTCCATACGCAAAAGCGGAATTTCCAATGGAATTCCGCTCTTTTCTTTCACTGCTACACTCATTTGTTTCGCTTGATGCTGGGCACGTGTAATCAATACCGTTTTTCCAGCGAGAGCGTTCATATTTATTGTTGCTCCTTATTTGCAGCAAGAATGAGTTCTTTGGCGCCTTGTTTAATTAAACGGTCCGCGGCCTCTAATCCTACTTCTTCAGGATTAGTACCCACTACTGTCTCTTTTAATAAAACAGAGCCATCCATAGAGCCGACAAGAGCTGTTAATTCGATTGCATCGTTTTCTGTAAGGGTTGCATATCCAGCGATTGGAACTTGGCATCCACCTTCAAGTTTATGAAGAAATACTCGCTCCGCTGCCACTGTTCTTTCTGTTAGCGCATCATTAATATGCGCTAACAATTGCAATAAATCCTTATCATCCTCACGACACTCAATCGCTAATGCACCTTGTCCTACAGCAGGTACACATAACGCTTCATCTAAATGTTCTGTAATAACTTCATCATCCCAGCCCATTCTTTGTAATCCAGCTGTCGCTAAAATAATCGCATCGTAATCTTCTTCTTTTAATTTACGTAAACGTGTATCGATATTCCCGCGAATCCACTTCACTTGTAAATCTGGTCTCGCAGCGAGTAGCTGTGCACTACGTCTTAAACTACTCGTACCTAAAATAGCACCTTCCGCTAACTCTTTAAACGATGCTCCATTTTTTGAGATAAAAGCATCCCGAGGGTCAACACGCTTTGGTGTACAGCCAATCATTAAACCTTCTGGAAGTACGGCCGGCATATCTTTCATACTATGTACAGCCATATCGATTTCTTTCGTAAGTAACGCATGCTCAATTTCTTTAACGAACAAGCCTTTTCCGCCTACTTTTGAAAGAGTAACATCTAAAATAACATCACCTTTTGTGACAATTTCTTTCACTTCAAATTCATATGGTAGACCTAGCGCTTTTAACTGATCAATAAACCAGTTTGTTTGCGTTAATGCTAGTTTACTCTTTCGTGACCCTACAATAATTTTGCGCATAATTCTCTCTCCTCATTATAAATACCAAAAGTGGAAATTGGATAAACTGCTTAATAGAAAAATGTTTACTAGCATTACGAGAAACGATCCGATATTCCACTGTACAATTTTCTTACCTTGCAACACATCTGCCGCTCGTAAATATAAACCTGTGCAATACACAAATAGAACGACAAAAGATCCGATTACTTTCGTATCATACCAATGGAAATTGTCCAATTTTGTATATCCCCATATACACCCCAATAAAATTGCTAGTAAGAAAAATGGAACAGAAAATAAATTTAATCCGTAAGACGTAGATTCAAGCTTCGGTAAATTCCCTAACCTTCTTAATCTCGCATTCCACTTTTTCTTTTTTAATAGGCGATATTGCAGTAAATACATAATAGAAAAAATAAACGATACCGTAAACGTTGCATAAGAAATAATCGCCATTCCAACATGCACGTATACAAGTTCTGAAACTAATTGCTCTGCAAGTACTGGCGACATCTTTCCGAGCGGTGTAAAAATAGAAAAAGCGCTTACGCCAAATGCAACAACATTTGTAAAGAAGACTAAAAAGTCAACGCGCATAAATCGATTTATGACTAACGACATCGTAATCAATAACCAAACATAAAAATAAATCCCTGATAATAAAGTTAAAATGGGATTCGTTTCTGAATCTGTCGCCCTAAGCAACATAAAAATAGACTGCAATACCCATACAATCGAAAGTAACCAAAAAGCAAATCGGTTCGCCTTTCGGTTACTTTGGAAATAATCTATAAAATATAAACTAATGCTACAAGCATATAAAATAATTGCAATATGATAAATAATACTGTTATTTAAAAAACTCATCCGATCATCCTTCCAAATTATAAAGATGGAACGGATGGTGTCCACACTCTTTTATGTTCTACTTCTTCCGCACGACTCTCTACTTCTTCCGTTTCTAAATCAAAAATCTTTGCAAATAACGCTAGTTTTTCGCTCGCTCCCTCTTCAGCAGCTATTTCTTTTGCTACTAAAATTGGGTCTTTTAATAATTGATTAATAATACTTTTCGTATGCTTACTAATAACTTTTTTCTCACGATCACTAAGGTTTGGTATTTTCCGCTCTAGGCTTACCATCGTTTCACTTTGGATTGCAAGTGCCTTATCACGAAGAGCTGATATTAATGGAACAACACCAAGTGTACTTAACCACGTTTTAAATAGAACAATTTCCTCTTCAATCATAAATTGAATTTTCTCTGCTTCTTTCAAACGCTCAGCACGGTTTGCCTCCACTACTCCTTGCAGATCATCAATGTCATACAAGAAAGAACCTTCTAGCTCATCAATCGCTGGATCAATATCACGTGGCACTGCAATGTCAACCATAAACAAAGGACGACCAGAGCGCATTTTCTCCACCTTTGTCATCATCTCTTTCGTAATGACATACTCTGATGCACCAGTTGAACTAATTAAAATATCTGCTTCTAATAATGCACATTGTAATTCGCTTAACGATTTTGCATGTCCCATATATTTCTCAGCCATTACTTCTGCTTTCGAAAGCGTCCTATTCATAACTGTTACTTTACGAGCACCACTTCCATATAAGTTTTGCAATGCAAGTTCGCCCATTTTACCAGCACCAAGAATAAGCACATGACAATCTGTTAACTCGCCAAATATTTTCTTTCCAAGCTCAACAGCAGCATAACTAACAGACATCGCACTTTCACCAATTGTTGTTTCTGAGTGGGCACGTTTTGCTAATGTAATGACTTGCTTAAACAATTCATTAAAAATTGTGCCTGTTGCTTTAACTTGTTGTGCTTCTAAAAAGCTATCTTTTATTTGGCCTAAAATCTGTGTTTCTCCCACTACCATAGAATCTAAACCGCACGTTACGCGGAATAAATGGTCTATTGCACCATCTTGTTCAAAAATAGTTAAATATGGTGCGACTTCTTCTATTTCAAGCTGAAACCAATCAGCTAAAAATTTCTTAATATAATACCGTCCCGTGTGTAATTGATCTACAACAGCATAAATCTCAGTGCGATTACAAGTTGATACAATGACATTCTCTAACACGCTCTTTTGATTTTGTAATGTAGTCATCGCTCGCTCTAGCTCTGCTGCCTGAAATGTGAGTTTCTCACGAAATTCTACAGGGGCTGTTCGATAATTTACACTAACAACAAGAATATGCACGCAGCATGTCCCCCTTCACCCGTTTTATCACTTTATCTACTATCATAATACAACTTTCCTCTTATGAATCTGACAATCGTGTGAACAACCGATTATTTTTTAATTATTCTCCGTATGTAATAAAGGAGATTCAGCAAACTAATAAAAAAATTCTACTTTATAATGATTATAAATTAATAACTCTATTTGTACGTTACCAAAAAAAGTCCTCATAATCAAGTGATGGAAACTATTCCATATAAATTATAACATCATCTTTCCTATCTTCTTTCATCATGAAGGAAAATATGTATGATTGTTCCAAAATGTAGCAGACACTTTCTCAATACAATGTATTTGACATTTTATTTATTTTTCGTTATATTGATTTTACAAAATTAAATTGTGCACAACTTAATAAGAAGGGAGTTATGTATGACAGAGGACTCTTTGCATCTAGATAACCAACTTTGTTTTTCTATTTATGCCTGCTCTAGAGAGGTTACTCGTTTTTATCGACCTTATTTAGAAGAGATGGGTATTACGTATCCCCAGTACATTACTTTACTCGTACTATGGGAGCAAGATGGACTAACAGTAAAAGAAATTGGAGAACGTCTATTTTTAGATTCCGGTACGTTAACACCTATGTTAAAACGAATGGAATCATTAACACTTGTAAAACGTGTTCGTTCCAAAGAAGACGAGCGAAAAGTTTGTATTGAATTAACAGAACAAGGCAAAGCTTTAAAGGAAAAGGCTTGTTCATTACCGACAACGATGGCTACAAACTTAGGAATTACAGAGCAAGAATATCGCTCTTTATTAATTCAACTAAATAAACTAATTGAAACAATGAAAACAATTAATGATGGAAAAGGGGAATAAATATGGATAAATTATATACTGCTTCAGTAACAGCAACAGGTGGAAGAAATGGGAAAGTAGTTTCAGATGATGGCATATTAAATCTTGATGTGAAAATGCCGAAAGCACTAGGTGGTGCAGGTGGAGAAGCAACAAATCCAGAACAACTATTTGCAGCTGGTTATGCAGCTTGTTTCGATAGTGCATTACAACTTGTCATTCGTACAAAACGTATGAAAGTAGAAAGTACAGAAGTAACCGCTCACGTTTCTATCGGAAAAGATACAGATGGTGGTTTTGGCCTATCTGCCGTGCTTGATGTACATGTCGCTGGCGTTTCACATAGCGAAGCACAAGAACTTGTAGAAGCGGCTCACGGTGTATGTCCTTACTCTAAAGCAACACGAGGTAATATTGAAGTTACATTAAACGTACGTTAACAGCTTATATAAAGAAAAAAACGCGCGACATTCGTCACGCGTTTTTTGTTTTTGTCATTTTATGAATTGCCTTCCACGCTTCTTCTTTTCCAAGTCCTGTTTCAGAAGAGAATAGAACGATTTCATCGCCAATTTCAACAGCAAGCGTTTCTTTTACAACTTTTAAATGCTTTTGCCATTTCCCTTTCGGGATTTTATCAGCTTTCGTCGCAATAATAATTGTTGGGATTTCATAATGCTTTAAGAAATCATACATCATCACGTCATCACTTGTCGGTTGGTGACGTAAATCAACTACTAATACAGCTGCGTCTAATTGCTTACGCGTTGTAAAGTACGTTTCAATCATTTTCCCCCATGCCGCGCGCTCCGATTTAGACACTTTCGCATATCCATAACCTGGAACGTCAACAAAATGCATCATCTCATTGATCAAGAAAAAGTTCAGCGTTTGTGTTTTTCCTGGTTTAGAAGAAATACGCACTAACTTTTTACGATTTAAAATTTTATTAATAAAGGAAGACTTCCCGACATTTGAACGACCTGCTAATGCAATTTCTGGTAAATCACTGTCTGGATATTGTTCTGGTTTAACAGCACTAATTACAATATCTGCTTTTGTTACTTTCATTGTTTCACTCCTACTAATGCGTGCTCCAATACTTCATCTAAATGAGATGCAAGCACAAACGTAAGGTTTTCTTTTACGCTCTCTGGAATATCATCTAAATCTTTCTCGTTTTCTGCTGGCAAAATAATTTTTGTTAAGCCTGCGCGGTGAGCACTTAATGTTTTTTCTTTTAAGCCACCAATTGGTAATACACGACCACGAAGTGTAATTTCACCTGTCATACCTACTTCTTTACTTACAGGAATACCTGTTAGTGCAGAAATAAGTGCCGTTGCCATCGTAATACCTGCTGACGGTCCATCTTTCGGAACTGCTCCTTCTGGAACATGAATATGAATATCATTTTTCTCATGGAAATTCGGATCAATCTGAAGCTCTTCTGCACGAGAACGTATATAACTAAACGCAGCTTGTGCTGATTCTTTCATAACATCCCCAAGTTTCCCTGTTAAAATTAGTTTCCCTTTTCCTGGCGCTACAGAAACTTCAATTGCAAGTGTATCGCCGCCTGCTGCTGTGTAAGCTAGACCTGTTGCCATACCAACTTGGTCTGTTTTTTCAGCTTGCCCATAACGGAATATGTGTTTACCAAGTAAATCAACAATCTTTTTCTCTGTCACAACGATACGTTTACGTTCTGCTGTAACGATAATTTTCGCTACTTTACGGCAAACTTTTGCAATTTGGCGTTCTAGCGTACGAACACCAGCCTCACGTGTATAATAACGAATAATTTCAAGAAGCGCTTCATCACGTACTTGTAAATTACCTTTTCGTAAGCCATGCTCTTTTAATTGTTTCGGCAATAAATGCTCACGAGCAATGTGTACTTTTTCAAGTTCTGTATAGCCAGCAATCGAAATGATTTCCATACGGTCAAGTAATGGACCTGGAATACTTGAAAGTGTATTAGCAGTTGCTACAAACATAACTTTCGATAGATCATATGGTTCTTCAATGTAATGATCACTGAAGTTATGGTTTTGTTCTGGATCTAATACTTCAAGTAATGCTGCTGATGGATCTCCACGGAAATCGTTAGACATTTTATCAATCTCATCTAATAAGAAGACTGGATTAACTGTTTTCGCCTTTTTCATACCTTGAATAATGCGTCCTGGCATTGCTCCAACATATGTACGGCGGTGACCACGAATTTCAGATTCATCACGCACACCACCAAGAGATACACGGACAAAGTTACGATTCAATGATGTTGCAATTGAACGCGCTAACGAAGTTTTTCCGACCCCAGGAGGGCCTACTAAACAAAGGATAGGTCCTTTTAATGAATTCGTTAACTTCTGTACAGCTAAATATTCAAGTACACGCTCTTTCACTTTTTCAAGACCGTAATGATCGTTATTTAAAATCTCTTCCGAATGAGCAAGATCAATTATATCTTCTGTTGCCTCTGTCCACGGAAGCGCTAATAACCAATCAATATAATTGCGAATAACACCACTCTCCGCAGAACTTGCTGGTAACTTTTCATAACGATCTAATTCTTTCAGCGCAGCCTTCATTGTTTCTTCAGGCATTCCTGACTGTTCAATTTTTTCACGAAGTTCTTCTACTTCTCCGCCCTTACCTTCTTTGTCGCCAAGTTCAGTTTGAATCGCCTTCATTTGCTCACGTAAGAAATATTCTTTTTGCGTGCGCTCCATTGAACGTTTCACTTGTTGCCCAATTTTCTTTTCTAGGCTAAGTAACTCTTGTTCATCTTGAATAATTGAAATAAGTGTATGTAATCGTTCTTTTACAGATACAATCTCTAGAATCTCTTGTTTCTGCTTCGTTTTAATCGGCAAGTGAGAAGCAATTAAATCAGCTAATCTCCCTGGTTCCTCTACATCAGCTACCGTTGCAAATGTTTCATTTGAAACTTTTTTCGAAACTTTAATATATTGTTCGAAATGCTCCAGTAACGTACGCATAAGAGCTTTCTCTTCTAAATCATCTTCTACTTCTTCAGTTACCGTTTTAATAGACACTTGTACTACATTTTCTTCTTCCATAAACTCTATTACTTCTGCTCTATGTAAACCTTCCACAAGGACACGAAGCGTACCGTTCGGCAATTTTAGCATTTGCTTTACTTTCGCCACTGTACCTACACTATATATGTCATCTTCTTTCGGATCATCGATATTCATTTCTTTTTGCATTGCTAAAAAGATGATATTTTCATCCATTGCCGCCTGCTCTAGTGCTTGTATCGATTTATCACGTCCTACATCAAGATGCAAAACCATCGTTGGATATACGAGAACGCCTCTTAATGGTAGGAGGGGCACGATTCTTTCGTTCGTATTCATACTAGACATAGCACCTCCATAATAAATTAAACTCCTGTTCAACTATTTTATATTACAATACACCTAGATGCAATTGCTGAGATTCCTCGCAATTGTAAATAGCTTGTTTTTCTACCTCACGAAAAGAAAAAAGACTCCGATTAAGCATACAAACTTAAACGAAGTCTGGCAAATTTTATTATTGTTTATTTTTACATAGATTGTGCATCTGTTTCGTCTACGTTAGTATGTACATCTAGCTCTCTATGCATATTTTCTTGCATAAACGTTAACTCAAATACTTCTTTTAATTTACGGACAGGAATAATTTCGATTCCCTTTATCGTATACAAAAATGGTTGCATATTTTCAGCAGGAATAATGACTTTCTTAGCTCCCGCTTTTTTCGCAGCTTTTATTTTTGCGTACACGCCACCAATAGGCTTTACTTCTCCGTGTATACTTATTTCACCTGTCATCGCTACTTCATTATTTACATATGTGCGATGCACCGCAGAATATACACCTGTTGCCATAGCGATTCCTGCAGAAGGTCCATCAATTGGGATACCACCTGGAAAATTAATATGTATATCGTATCCTTCTGGCAACACATCTAAAGAACGAAGTACTGTTAATACATTATCAACAGAGCCTTTTGCCATACTTTTACGGCGAATCGATTTCGTTTGACTACCAATACTTTCTTCTTCTACAATTCCGGTAACATTTACCGATCCTTTATCTTTCGCCGGAATTGCTGTTACTTCAATTTCTAATAACGCACCTGTATTTGGTCCGTATACAGCAAGACCATTTACAAGACCAATCCTTGGAATCGGATAAATGTGCTTTTCGTATTTCGGCGTAAGCTGACTTGAGTGAACAACCCACTCTATATCTTCATCTTTAATAAAAGAACGTTCTTCATTTATCGCCATACCAGCAGAAATTTGTACGAGATTAATCGCCTCTCGTCCATTTCTTGCATACATCCCAATCATTTCAATACCATTTTCACCTATTTGCATTTCCACTTTTTCCGCGGCGTTTTTCGCTACTTTTTGAATCTCTTCCGTATCTAATTCACGGAAAAATACTTCTAAGCAACGTGACCGAATAGCAGGAGGAATTTCCTCTGGCGAACGTGTCGTTGCTCCAACTAAGCGAAAATCTGCCGGTAAGCCTTTTTGGAAAATATCATGTATATATGTTGGGATCATCGTATTTTCTTCACTATAGTACGCACTTTCTAAAAATACTTTTCGATCTTCTAACACCTTTAACATTTTGTTCATTTGAATCGGATGGAGTTCGCCAATCTCATCAATAAACAAAATACCACCATGCGCATCTGTTACAGCACCTTTTTTCGGTTGCGGAATACCTGCTTGCCCCATCGCCCCAGCACCTTGATAAATCGGATCATGCACCGAACCAATTAAAGGGTCTGCGATACCACGTTCATCAAACCGAGCTGTCGTCGCATCAAGTTCAATAAATGTTGCATTCGTACGAAATGGAGATTTAGGATTTCGTTTCGCTTCTTCTAATACAAGACGTGCTGCCGCTGTTTTCCCAACACCTGGTGGGCCATATATGATTACATGTTGCGGATTCGGACCACAAAGAGCCGCTTTTAAGGACTTAATCCCGTCCTCTTGCCCTACAATATCTAAAAAGGTTGTAGGACGCACCTTTTCTGCTAGCGGCTCTGTTAAAGAAATCTCACGCATTTTACGAAGCTGTTCTAATTCTTTTTTCGATTCTCGATCAATTGAAACTTTTTGTGTTCGTTGATTTCGAAGTAAATGCCAGAAATATAATCCGACAATTACACCAAAAACAAGTTGAACAACTAAAAATATATTTGTCCAGCTCATTATTTATTTCCTCCCGCAATATTTTATCTCTTAGTATTTCCGCGGAGGAACGTAGCTAAACATAAAGAAAAACAGCAATTATAAAAATTGCTGTTTCCCTTTCGCATTATGCAGATGTTTTTGTATCAAGTACAGTACCGTCTTGTAACACCAATTTTGGCGGTTCATTATCAGCTACTGTTTCTTTTGTAAGAATACACTTCTCGATATCTTTACGAGATGGAAGTTCGAACATTACATCAAGCATTAAGCCTTCAATAATAGAACGAAGTCCACGAGCACCCGTTTTACGTTCAATTGCTTTTTTCGCAATTTCGATTAGTGCACCTTCTTCAAACTCTAACTCAACATCGTCAAGCTCCAATAGTTTTTGGAATTGCTTAACAAGTGCATTTTTCGGTTTCGTTAAAATATCAACAAGAGCATCTTCATCAAGTGGCTCTAGGTTCGCAATAACTGGAAGACGACCGATAAACTCTGGAATTAAACCAAATCTTAAAAGATCCTCTGGTAATACGTGAGATAAAACATGCTTCTCATTTACATCAGCATTTTTCTTCTCAGAACCAAATCCAATTACTTTCTCACCAAGGCGACGTTTAATAATCGGCTCAATGCCATCAAACGCTCCACCACAAATGAATAAGATGTTCGTTGTATCAATTTGAATAAACTCTTGGTGCGGATGCTTACGACCACCTTGAGGTGGAACGCTTGCTACAGTACCTTCTAAAATTTTCAGAAGTGCCTGCTGCACACCTTCACCAGATACATCACGTGTAATTGATGGATTTTCGGACTTACGTGCCACTTTATCAATCTCATCAATATAAATGATTCCTTTTTCCGCTTTCTCTACATCATAATCAGCTGCTTGAATTAATTTTAGTAAGATATTTTCTACATCTTCCCCAACATATCCAGCTTCTGTTAAAGATGTTGCGTCCGCGATTGCAAATGGAACATTTAGAATACGCGCTAACGTTTGTGCAAGTAATGTTTTACCACTACCTGTTGGCCCGATAAGTGCGATATTACTCTTCGCTAATTCTACATCATCAATTTTGCTGTTAGAATTAATGCGTTTGTAATGGTTATATACCGCTACCGCTAGTGCTTTTTTCGCGCTATCTTGCCCGATGACATACTCATCTAAGATTTCACGAATTTCTACCGGTTTCGGTACATCTTTGAATTCTACTTCTTCGTCCTTCGCAAGCTCCTCTTGTACAATTTCAGTACAAAGTTCGATACACTCGTCACAAATGTAAACACCTGGACCTGCCACTAACTTTCGAACTTGCGTTTGTGTTTTACCACAGAAAGAACATTTTAATTGCCCTTTTTCATCATTAAATTTAAACATATTTTCACACCCCTTACAAAGTGCTAACCTCTTGCCTTCGTATGTACACGATAAATGTATCGTATGTAAATACATATTATGTCACTACGTGGCGAGAAATACAAATAATATGACTAGTTATGTACAAATAAAAAAATTTTAAAACTTTTGAAATATGTATATTCGACTTGTAAAGGAACTTTTCCTTCTCCATCGAAAAGTTTTATAAATATATTTCTATATTTATAAAACAAGGCACGATTAAAATCGTGCCTTGTTATTTTATTATGCAGCGTTTTCTACTAAGAAGTCTACAGCTTTACGCACTTTAAGATCTTCAGCTAAAGCGTCTACGCTTCCAAGAGCTTGCTTGATAGCGTCTACTGGCATACCGTACATTTCAGCCATTTTTTCAACTTCTGCAGTTACTTCTTCTTCAGTAACTTCGATGTTTTCAGCTTCAATGATAGCTTCAAGAACAAGATTGATTCTTACACGTTTTTGTGCATCTTCTTTCATTTGCTCTTTTAATTTGTCAGCGTCAGTACCTGTGAATTGGTAGTAAAGCTCAAGGTTCATACCTTGTTGGCTTAAACGTTGCTCGAATTCACGAACCATACGATCTAACTCAGTGTTGATCATAGCTTCTGGAATTTCGATTTCAGCGTTAGCAGCAGCTAATTCTACTACTTCGTCACGTACTTTGTGCTCAGCTTCGTGCTTTTTGCCTTCTTCTAAGTTTGTGCGAAGTTTTGCTTTTAATTCATCAAGAGTTGCAACCGCTTCGTCTGCTTCTTTAGCGAACTCGTCGTTTAACTCAGGAAGTTCTTTTGTTTTGATTTCGTGAATTGTTACTTTGAATGTTGCTGGTTTGCCAGCTAATTCAGCAGCATGGTACTCTTCTGGGAATGATACTTCAACGTCTTTAGACTCACCAGATTTAAGACCGATTACTTGCTCTTCGAAACCTGGGATGAATGTACCAGAACCGATTGCTAGAGAGTAGTTTTCGCCTTTTCCGCCTTCAAATGCTTCGCCATCAACGAAACCTTCGAAGTCGATTACAGCTGTATCACCGTTTTCAACAGTTCCTTCTTCTTTAACAACTAGTTCAGCTTGACGCTCTTGTAAAGATTTTAATTCGTTCTCTACATCTTCGTCAGTTACAGTTGTTTCAACTTTTTCTACTGCTAAACCTTTGTACTCACCTAATTTAACTTCAGGTTTCACTGTAACTTTTGCAGTGAAGATAAGGTTAGCATTTTTTTCGAACTTCTCGATGTCGATTTCAGGATGATCAACTGGGAAGATACCAGCTTCTTCAATCGCTTCACCGTATGCTTTTGGTAAAATAATATCTAAAGCATCTTGGTATAAAGATTCAATACCAAAGCGTTGTTCGAATAATGGACGAGGCATTTTTCCTTTACGGAAACCTGGTACGTTAATTGTTTTTACTACTTTTTTGAACGCAGCGTCGATAGAGTTGTTTACTTCTTTAGCATCAACTTCGATTGTTAAAACGCCAACGTTACCTTCTAATTTTTCCCATTTTGTAGACATTTATTCTTTCCCTCCAACTATAATAATGTATGCACATACCTCTATAGATTAAGATCTTCATTATCTCTTTTTTGAAATAACAAATACACAAATAATCCTCTAGCAAAAGCTTTCAGATATAATGTTCCAATCTACTAATTGCCCAGAAGACAACTACGGTATATTTTGTTCGAGAATAATATGAAACATATTAAGTAAGAGAATTACACTTCTCTTCTCTTACAAACAGGCAGATTTCTGCCTTTTGCAACCCTTACATTATAACATAGAATATGCTCGTTTCAAGAACTGAACGATTCTTTTTCATAATTATACGGGCAAATATCCTTCTCTTTCAACACGTAATAACCATTGATAGGCAATATGAAACTCTTCCAATTCGATATTATATGCTGCCATAAGCTCTTCTTCATCTATAGCCAATCCGAAACGCTTTCTTCCAATTCTCTCTAAAACAGCTGACCAAATCTCTTCTTTATCCATTAATAGAGCGAATGGGAAAACGCTAATTTGCAACTCTTTCCAATATGTAACCATTGCTTCAAATATATCGGGATAATTTTGCTCTAATCGGCTTGATAATTTATGTATAATGTTATTGGATTGCTCCTCATTATGACCTGTAAATGCTGGAATCACCTTAATCGTATTTCCAAACTTTTCTACCTCTATTTCTTCTTCTACCTGACTTTCTATCATTTTATACAAAATAGAAGTTTTCAAATAGGGGTGCTGCTCTTCGTCTATTAAAAATTTCTTTAAAACAGGTAATGCAAGATCTAAGTCTTTTAACGAAAGTCGCTGAATCGCTCTTAGCTTCTGTCCAAAGTTTTCTCCAAAAATTTCATTAGTAAACTCATCCAATTCAAAATTTGAATCCACTAGCGATGCGTCTCCCTCATTTAGCATACCTTCTGCAAATAAAGCAAGCTGCGCTAATTTTTCCTTTTGATCAGGCATTATATCTTTCGTTTGTAAAACCTTTTCAACAGTTTCAATAACACCTTCATAATCATTTGTTTGAACTAAAATAGTTACGTACGTTTCAAGAATATCACCAAATAAGACAACTCCTGTTTTAAGCAACTGTTCACATTTGCCTTTCGCTTCTTCCATACGTTTTAATTCGAGTAAACAAATAACTGAAGCTAATTCCGTTTGTTCCGTTTCCGCATTATACTGACGTAATATTTCAAAGCAACGCAATGCATCTTCGAATTCCCGCTCTTTCAGCGCTAAAAAACCTTCATCAATATAGCGCTCTGATAGTTGTGGAAACAATACGACCGTATTTTCTTTTTTATCCATACGTCCGCCTCTTTTTCTTGATTTTAATTATGTTCAAAGTAAATATATCAAATGCGTAATGAGAACACAACATCCCTAAACTATTTGTTTTAAATATGAAAATATTTAATTTTTACATTCCAATACGAATAAATTTCTACTAAAAATTAAAATTGTACAAATAAAAATCCCCAGCAACAAGCGCAGAGGATTCATCATTAATGGAAAGCTTTTATAATTGTGGGGTATATTACAAGGGTAATAATTTGGAGAACAATAATTGCCATAACAATCATGCTAAAATAGAAGATTGGTTTACTTCGCTTCATTAAAAACATAATAATAAGCATCGTACAAGCAAACAAACTTAAGAAGAACAAACTTGTTGTCGAACTAAGTATACCACTTGGGACAAAGAACAATAACACTACACTACAAGTACCTATAATTCCAAATAACCATTCCATTCATTCACTCATTCCCTTTCCCTCTCATGGCTGTTTTCTCTAAGCGATCAAATGTTTCACAACATCAACTACATACGTTAATTTCTCATACGCTACAAATCCAAAAGCAACCGTTAAGCCCGTTACAACTAACCCTTTCATCATTTCTGCCTCCTCGTTTTATCGTTGTTATCTTCATTATAAAAGATTAGCAATTTCTTACCATCGAACTACCTTACAGTTACCTTACAGAATTGTAAGATTCCAAAAAGAGATTGAAAAACACCTCATATCGCTTGATGTGCTTTCACGGAATTTCTCTATAATCACTTGCAAAATTAACTTTTTTCTCTTGGTTATTTTTCAGCGAATAGACTCTTAAACTAATAGATTTACTAAATAATTTAGAATCAAAATAATTATTCGTTACTTTTCTTAACTTACCTTCAGATATTTTCGTATTACAAGAAAACAACGGGTGAAAATCGTGTTAATATATTTTTGTACAATTAAGAATTTAATTTACAAGGGGGATTATATATGTTTAAAAAAATGGCGGCAGATGTATTAGGACTAAGCGATGTAGGTTCTGTCATTACACCTAAAGACTATGATAAGGTCGATGCTGATGATTATGTGATGCATGAAGATGGGGAGAAAATTTATTTTCTAATTAAATCCAAATCAGATGAATATTGCTTCACAAACAAAGGGTTAATTCACTTAGACGGTACAAGCGCAACAAGCAAAAAACGTACACTGCGCCGCTATAGCTATAGCAAATATCAAATTAAAAACGTAGCACTTGAAACTGCAGGAACGATTGATTTAGATGTAGAAATTAAGTTTCAAATGGGCGATGAACATTACTCAATTGATGTTCATAAAAAACATATTGAAGAATTAAAAGATTTATATAAGGCTTTACTTAAAATCGAAGAAATTTCATACGACAACGATATTACATTACAATATGCACATAAAAGTTTAGATATGGCATCTAATGCCTTTAGCCGCATTTCAAACGCACAAGTAAATTTAGCAGAGCAATTTAAAGAAATGAACGAGATTGCCTTTAACTGGCTTGTTGATACGAAGAAACAATATAATGTGAAAGATTATGGTTTTGTCTTTGACAAGTTTATTAACAACTAATTTAAAATACACAAAAAACCTTGTTATCAAAAGATAACAAGGTTTTCTTAGCACCCCAGGAGAGATTCGAACTCCCACTCCGGCCATTTCCATACTATTTTATATATTTTGATCGCAGTCTTAATATATCTTCGCCCTCGCGAATGCCTGCCGATCCCTTCCTCACATTTTTTACAACAGTCCAATTCGGGTTAGTTTCATCACCAATGTTCTGTACTGTAAAGTTGCCGTCACCATATTTTCGGTGACCTTCTGCCAATTTCTCCGTTAAATCATTCTCATTTGATCTCGCCATCTTTGCGCCATCTCCCTTTTTTATACGACCTTCTTAAACCCTCTAACCAATCACAGGTCCAGTCAATTGGAGATTCTCGTTTTCCGCTTCTATTAATTGTAACACACTGCCGGGGATAAGTTCCGATAACTGCTGCTCAATCGTACTAGAATGGTAAAAGTTTTAGAACATTCTAAGTAAAAAATTAGGATAATACGGATATGGATTTGAGTTCCATCATAAGCCTATTGATTCTTTAAATTAAATACTATGAGGAACAGGGCGCATAAACGGCGCTCCTTTTATTTAAGAAAAAGAATTACATATACAACTGCTTAATATCGAAGGAACGGTTACAGATATTAAGAATGAGCTACAATTATAACCCAAACTAGACGCGAAACTTATAAGTAATCACTTCTTGTGAAAATATTATAGGAGAAGCAGGGATGGTATGGTACAAATAAAAGTAACACCTGAACGTCTAGAGCAAGTAGCCAAGACGGTAAAGAACGTACGGTACACCTTAGAACAAATACATAATGATTTATACAATCAAACAGAACATATTGCCGCAAACTGGGCAGGAGCAACTAGCCAACATTTCTATCAAATGTTTAACGAAGCTAAACCAAAAATGTTCACAGTTTTAATGGAATTCGATAAAATAGCTACCGAATTAGAAAGAGTTGCGGAAAAATTCCGCACGGCAGATGCTGAGTACGACGGCAATCTAGTTGAAAGTGAGATTATAGCTAATACTCCTTCTTCAGAAAATAACAACACATCACCTGGTGCATCTTCTTCGAAAAAAGATGGTGAAAGTTTAGAGAAAGTTACTAGAGACCTAGTGGGCGAGTTATCGGGAGAATACGATGTACGACGTGTTATAGAAGGTGTTGATCCCGATACTGGCGAAAAACTTTCATGGTGGGAACGCACTGGTGCTGGTGTCATGGTTTTTGCGGGGCTTACGCCTGTTGGTAAGGGAATAAAAGTAGTCAAAGGCGCAAAAAAGTTTCCAATGCAATAGATGCAGCAGCCACACTAGAAAAACAACGGAAAACTTTAAAAGCTAATAGCTTAGCAGGTAAAGAATACGAAACAAAAATGTTCGAGGTTATAAAACAACAAAAACCTAAATCTGAATTGAATGAACAAATAACCGTACAAACAAAATCGGGCGTACGCACTCGTATAGATATAGGAGGCAAGGACGCAAATGGCGAGATTGACTTAGTAGAGTTAAAATCTTCACCTACTGCACCTCTTACTAAAAATCAGAAAAAAGCCTTCCCTGAAATTGCGGAATCAGGTGCAATAGTTAAAAGTAGGAACAAACCACCATTTGAACATTTAGAAGAGATCCCACCAACGAAAATAAATGTAATAAGAAAAGAAGAATAAGGAGGCTTTTATATGGCATTACATGATACGGATCAAGTCGATTTAGTTTTAATAGATGAGGATAATAAAGATAATGTATACTTAACAATCTTTGATGCTTTAGAGTGGAATAAAAGCGAAGAACTTGACGATGAACACATTTTACTTTTACAAGACAAAATCAATACATATTTAGGATTCATTGAAAGTGATGAAATCTACGAAAAAGTTCCAAGTACAATAGGAAGAACACATTTCATTATACAAGTGTATTCGCAGAATGAACCTAGTTTTTACGGGAAAAAGTTTTATAATATTGTAAGTGAACAATTAGGAGAATCTGGATATGGATTTGAGTTCCATCATAAACCTATTGATTCTTTAAATTAAATAAGAGGAATAGGGCGCATAAATGGCGCTCTTTTCTTAATGTACTTCCATCCATAATAAATAATAATTATCATATATTGCGTTATATTTTACACTTCTTGCACATACATCAATTTGTAGACAAACAAAAAACCTTGTTATCAAAAGATAACAAGGTTTTTTTAGCGTCCCAGGAGAGATTCGAACTCCCGACCGTACGCTTAGAAGGCGTATGCTCTATCCGGCTGAGCTACTGGGACATGGAGCGGGTGAAGAGAATCGAACTCTCGACCAGAGCTTGGAAGGCTCTTGTTTTACCACTAAACTACACCCGCATATGTTATTTTCTTTTCTTCGTTAGCGCCGTTGCCCTATCGACAATATTTATTATATGTATAACCACACATAAAGTCAACACCTTTTTTAAAAGAGGATAAATTTTCTTATCCTCTTTTAAAAACTGCTTGTTCAACTAGTTGTCCGTCTAACGTTTCAAAACGAACTTCCATTTGATTTTCATCCATTTTTAATAAAGCAAATGTCTTTTCTACACGCTGACGTGGTAATAAAATACTGCCTGGATTAATAAATAAAACGCCCTCGATTAATTCCGCACCTAATACGTGAGAATGTCCGAAGCATGCAACTTGCGCTCCCACTTCTTCAGCATGGTACGCTAGCGTTTGTAATGTCATTTTCACATTATGGCGATGTCCATGCACTACTAAGAAGCGAATTCCATCTACATCAGTTACAATTTCATCTTGAAAGTTAGCATAATCACAGTTTCCTTTTACAACATGGAAACCTTGCAGTTCTTCATGAGCAGGCGTTAGCTCTGAATCACCGCAATGAATCATGATATCTACTTTCCCTTCATATTTCTCTTTCAACTGCTGTAATTCCTTCACAGAGCTATGACTATCGCTTACGATTAAAGCTTTCATCATTCTCTCTCCCTTATTCTCCTAAAAACCATTCCGGGATTTTTTCTTCTAACTTACGAAGAGCACGGCCACGATGGCTAATAGCATTTTTTTCATCTGAACTTAATTCCGCCATTGCTTTTTTGTATTCTTCCACATAAAAAATCGGATCGTATCCAAAGCCATTTTCTCCGCGGCGTTGTTCTAAGATAAATCCTTCACATGTCCCATTTACAATGACAGGATTTTTATCACCTTCAGGGAAAGCAACTGCTAATGCACAATAGAAACGAGCTTTACGCTTTTCAAAGTCAACGCCATTTAATTCTTGTAACACTTTATCGATATTTGCTTGGTCATTTTTCGGTTCACCAGCAAAACGCGCTGAATACACTCCTGGTTTTCCATTTAAAGCATCTACAATAAGACCCGAATCATCCGCAATTACGATAGAATTCAACTGTCTACTCAAACTATCCGCTTTTAAGATCGCATTTTCTTCAAATGTTTCACCAGTTTCTTCGACTTCTTCAATATGAGGAAAATCGTGTAATGATTTCACTTCTAAATCAAATCGCTCAAATAACTCAGCAAACTCACGTACTTTTCCCATATTTTTTGTCGCTACAACAACTTGTTTCATACTTTCCACCTCTACTCTATATGAGATACGATGTCACCTAAAGCTTCTTTTTGTATATCAATCAGTTGGAAAATGCCTTTTTCCGCAGCATCAAGTAGTTCATTTAACTGCGCTCTACTAAACGTCGCTTCTTCTCCAGTTCCTTGCACTTCAACAAATTGGCCTTTTCCAGTCATAATTACGTTCATATCAACGTCTGCTTTAGAATCTTCTGGATAGTTTAAATCTAAAACAACACCTTGCTCTTCAACAATTCCTACTGACGTTGCTGCTAAATAATCTTTTACTGGAATTTTAGATACTTTTTCTGCTTGTAATAATTTCTCGAAAGCTAATACCATCGCTACATATGCACCTGTAATAGACGCTGTTCTCGTTCCACCATCTGCTTGGATAACATCACAGTCAATCCAAACTGTTCTCTCGCCAAGCGCTTCTAAATCAACTACCGCACGTAATGCTCGTCCAATTAGACGTTGAATTTCCATTGTACGTCCTGTTACTTTTCCTTTGCTTGACTCCCTAATTGTACGTTGTTCTGTTGCACGCGGAATCATCGCGTATTCAGCTGTTACCCATCCTTTTCCTTCTCCACGCATAAACGGTGGTACACGCTCTTCAATTGTTGCTGAGCAAATCACCTTTGTATCCCCAACTTCAATTAATACAGATCCCTCTGGATGTTTTAAATAATTCGTATGAATATGTATATGGCGTAATTCTGTTTTCTCTCTACCATCTACTCGCATAAAAATAACCTCCTCTTAATTACTACTCGTTAGTATAGCCAAATTTAAATGTATGATATGTATACAATAAAAGAAGGAGAACCCAAAAAGCAATTCTCCTTTCTTACTTAAGTATATCAAATTATTCAAGATTAAAAACTACCTGTATTCACGTTTTCTGGACGATCTACAGGTTTTATTAACTTTCCGCCCTTTTCATCTATAAGATTTGCTTTTCCATTCACTTCAATAGAAATATTTTTCACACCTTTCTTTTCTGTTAAAGATAAAACTAACGACTTCAATACGTAATTTGAGATCATATTTTTATCTGGGTTTACAAATATATTTTCATTAAAGTTTAATGTAAGATTTCCGTCTTGTAATTTCGGATTCGTAATAAGCTTAACGCCTGGATTAAAATCATTCAGGAGCGATTGATGAATCGGACCTTTTACAAGTTCATCTATAATTGCTGCATAATCATTTTCTTTTCCTTCCGCAACGCGGCGTGTGACTGGTACGTAGTATTGCTGTTTATTATTATTTTGCGCCATGAAATATAGTGTGACTGGTTTTGTATTCGTTACATCTGCTACTTGTTCATCATCGAAGTTAATACCATTTGCACGGCTCACTCCTTCACCAAGCGGTGTACCAGCAACCGGCATCTTCGCCAATTTCTCACCATTTATTTGGAACTGCACTTGTTTTATCTCTGTAAATTGCGTCAACGTCCACGCTATAGATTCAATGATTTGACGCTCTTCTTCTTTCGCATAGTTTTTCATTTCTTTAGAGAAATCAATAACTGCCGTCCCGTCCTTTTTCAAATCTAAAGTCATCGTTGTATTCGCCGGAATGACTGCACGAAACCCATTCGGTAATAAATTCGTTACCGGTCCATCTTTCACAAGGTATTCTAACGTTTGCTTCACAGTCTCATTTGCTTTCGGGGTAGGTATAGCTAACGTTTGTGGTACAACATAACCATTTTTATCAACAAGGTATAGTTCTCTATTTACCATTTGCCCTTGCTTATCTTTTTTAGCTACTTCTTTCTTCCCACCCTCTGTATACGTAACTTGTTTTGGCGGATCAATTTGTTCAGTTGCTTTCTCCTGATTTATAAAGCCACACCCTGTTAGTAAAACAGCGCTCACAGTAGCACCAACAACCCATTTAAAAGTGGATTTAGGCATGCCATTCCCCCCTAAAATCTAAGTTTGTACTATTATGTATACGAGCCGTTTCACATTTTAGAACAAGCTGTGCCTCTTATAAAGTGAAACTTTAATCAGTGGAGGGTCTAACTGCCCAGCAAATAGCAAGATAAAACAAAAAACTCCTGATTTCTCAGGAGCTCACCTATATGAATTCTACTATTATTCTTTTTCTAAATGAATATGCTTCACATTTTCAATCGGTTGACCGAACCATTTTGATGCAATTTCTTTAAACAAGCCTATTTTTCCCGTTGTTAAGAAGAGATGATCGCTTTGTTCTTCTCCTTCATTCAACATTTTACTATGATATAAGATTGTACTTACTTCACGTGCTGTTTCATCACCAGAACTAATTAGTTGTACTTTATTTCCCATTACTTTTTTAATAACAGGTCCTAAAATTGGATAGTGTGTACACCCTAATATAAGTGTATCAATATCGGTACTTTTCAGTGGTTGCAGCGTTTCTCTTACAACTTCATACGCCATTTCACTTTCGAAATTCCCACTCTCTACAAGTTCAACGAAAGGTGGACAAGCTAAACTTTCTACCATAACACGGTTATTAATAGACTTTAACGCCTCTTCGTATGCACCACTTTTCACCGTTCCAATCGTTCCAATAATCCCAACGTGATACGTGTTTGTCACTTTTAAAGCTGTACGTGATCCTGGGTGAATAACTCCTACTACTGGAATTGGTAATTGTTTTTGCATCTCTTCTAATACAACTGCAGTTGCTGTATTACACGCAATAACTAACATTTTAATATTTAAATCTAGTAAATGCTCCGTCATTTCCCACGTAAATTGACGCACTTCTTCTCGAGAACGTGGACCATAAGGACAACGTGCTGTATCTCCTAAATATATGATACGCTCTTTCGGCAACTGACGAATTAATTCCTTCGCTACTGTTAAACCGCCAACTCCTGAATCGATAACACCGATTGCTCTATTCAACTTCATCACCCGTTTTCTCATTCATCATCTTTTATGTTTATCATTATATTTTACACACTTTAAGTTCGCTCACTTCAAATGCTTCTGTATGAAAATTTTCATTTGCCCATGTATAGACTAGGACCTTTTTTATTTTGCTCCTTTTTTTCATAATTTGCAAGATAGAAAAATAACCGACCTTCTATAAGAAAGTCGGTTTCTTCTATATAAAATGCATATTCATTGCTCCATCTTTTTTTGAAAAGAAGACATTCCCATTAATAAGACGAAATGAACAGAAATTAAAATGACGATCAAAATAAAATTCAATCGATAACTATTTGTAGATTCCATAATTTTGCTTGCTACAGCTGGTCCGAATGCCATACCGAAAAAGTTAATTAAATTATATAAACCAAGGCCGACTCCAACTTTAGCTGGATTTAATGTTTTCGGAATAAATGTGTTTAATGATACTTGAATTGCCGAATAACTCATAAATGTTAAAATAACCGCAAATAAAATAAAGAGTAAGTTCCCGTCTGGAATAATCCCTAAAATTAAAAAGCCAATGATCATAACTACAGACGCTACATACATCATCCTCACATTCCCAAACGCAGGAATAATCTTTCCGGTAATAAAACTAGATACAATACCAAAGAGAGATGCAACAAACAATACAATTCCAATAACGAACGGAGACAATCCGTGCCCTCTTCCTAACAGTAATGGTAATAATAATAAACTAGCACATAACGCCACATTAATGATAAATCCGACCGCTATTAAACGCAGTAATGGTTTATTTGTAAACAACTCAATATCAATAAACGGCGACTCTGCTCTCTTCATATGAGCCTTGAATAAAAATAGGAAAGCAACAGATAACACAAAAAGCCAACTATTAATGTTCACTCCTAATAAAACGGTCGTAATCAATACAAATAATAAAAATGCTCCAATGAAATCAAAGTGGAACACTTCATCGGTATGTTGCACCTCTTCTGGCATAAATTTTACGAGCAAGAAAATACCAACCATTGAAATAACCATAAATAAAAATAAATACGGCCACCCTAACGTATTTGTAATTGCCCCACCAACTAAAGGTCCAATACCAACCGCTAATGCAATAGAAGAACTAATCATTGCTAACGCACCCGGTTTTTTAGCTGGAGCAACTAATTTAGCCACCGCAATCATACTAAGCGCAATAAACGCTGCTCCTCCGCTCGCCTGCACTAGCCTTGCGAAAATGATAATCTCATAAGATTGATTTACAAACCCAACAATAGAACCAGCTACAAATATGATAATAGAAATAATTAATAGCCTTTTTACACTGTAACGATCAGCCAGTTTTCCATATATCATCGAACCGATACCGACGACTAAAGAATACCCTACTACAACCCAACTTACTTTCGATTGACTAATTGATAAATCATTAGCAATATCCTCTAGCGCTACATTAAATAACACAGCGTTCATCGGTCCTAACAAAACAATAAAACATAATGTAAAAACAAACCATTTCGAATGGTTACTTATATCTTTCCCCATGTGTAACACTCTCCTGATTGCAATTTTAAAACTGTCAAACTATAGATAAAAAAATGAAGTTATTTAAATGTTGTATCACCACTAAACAACTTCATTAAATGTATAAATGGTGCTAATTTATCGCGCGATAAATTGGATTCGAAACGAAACACATATGTTGTTCGATATTCATGGAACTATCATAGTTTCAGCATTACAGTTTGTCAACGAAAAACATACAAAATAAACTAATTTAGTATTTTTAGTTTACTTTGTTCAAAAGTTATTATACACTAATTTCGAAGCTGATATAAGGAGGACTGGCATGATTATTCAAATTTGCATTTTTTAACTTAATAAAATGAAACGAATACAGAACTTTTATATAGAAGAGACATTATAGGAGGATTATGATGAAGAAAAAAATGTTAGTTGTATTAACAAGCGTAGAAAAATACCCAAATTTAAATAGGGCTACCGGACTTTGGCTCGGTGAAGCTGTACATTTCGTAAAAAAAGTAGAAGAAGCGGGTTACGAAGTTGATTACGTCAGTCCACAAGGCGGTTATACACCAATTGATCCACATAGTTTAGCAATGGCGGAGAGCATCGATTGGGAATGGTACCAAAAGAAAGAGTTTATGAATCGCCTCGGTTCTACAATGAAACCAAGTGAAGTGAATCCAGAAGACTACGCTGTTATTTATTACGCAGGTGGTCACGGGGTTATTTGGGACTTCCCAGAAAATAAAGAACTTCAAAATATTAGCCGCAATATTTATGAAAACGGCGGTATTGTTTCTTCCGTTTGTCATGGAGCTGCTGGTTTATTTCATATTACATTAAGTAATGGGGATCGTTTAATTAGCGGTAAGAAGGTAACAGGCTTTTCAAATGAAGAAGAAAAATTAGCTGAATTAGATCAATTCGTTCCATTTTTAACAGAAGATGAACTCATTAAAAATGGAGGACTTTACGAAAAAGCTGCACAGCCTTGGGAAGCTTTTGCTCTAGAAGATAATCGTGTTATCACTGGTCAAAACCCAGCTTCAGGTGGTCCAGTAGCCGAATTAGTATTAAAACAGTTGCAAAAATAATATGTACTAAAAAAAGCAGATTTCCCTCTATTAAGGGAGATCTGCTTTTTTACGAAATCATTTGCAAAATAGCAATAACTTCTTTTTCAATTTCAGAATCATCAATTGCTTCTATATACTCTGGTTTAAAAAGTTGATACTTCTTTAATTGATAAAAATCAAGTATTGCTTTCTTTAAAGTAATATCGTACTGAATACAAAAAGAATGATCTATAATACGTCGTAACATCACATCATCTTGTACCATAAATAATTGTGCATTCATTTTATTAAAATAACCTTGTTCCATACCCGCTTCAAAAAACATTTGCAAATTATGATTACGATTTTGTTGTGCAGCGACTAATTGATCTGACAAATGCGGATATGCTTCTTTCAAATCTTGCAAAAAAACATCGGAAATATATGTCACACATTTTAAAGAGTGGATAAACGTCTTTTGGAAACGTTCTGCAAAAGACATGCTTTCATCTTGATTATCCGCATCACCTTCGAGTAGATAATTCATAAAATCCTCTACTACCGCCTCAATAATTTCATCTTTCGAAGAAAAACGTTTATATAAAGTAGCTTTACTAATATCCATATATTTCGCAATTTCATCTATTTTCAATTGGCTAAAACTCGTCTTTCTAATAACGGGCTTTATTTTATTAATATAAGTATTTGCACATGCGACTTTTCTCATTTAAAAGAGCCTCCCCTTTTGTCCATACAAAATAGTATAGCAAATTCACGAATGATTATAAATGAAGTTATTATACTCATTATGCTTTTTTAGTTTATTACATTTTCATATACTATACATAAAGAACTAGAATCCATTATCACCAACTGGACGGTTACAAACCAATTCTGAGGGGGGAATTTTAGGATAAAAATACCCACTACCTTTGTTAGTAGCGGGTACTTTTTCTATAATTTATTTACAGCCCTTTTTATAGCCTTACCTATTTCCACGCTCGACTGTGGATTTTGCCCTGTAATTAAATGCCCATCTACTACCACATGCGGCGTAAAATTAGGCGCTACATAAAACAAAGCTCCTTCTTCTTTCAACTTACTTTCTAACAAAAACGGAACGCGCTTTTCTAAATGTACAGCTTTTTCTTCATCGTTTGTATAACCTGTTATACGCTTACCGGCAACAAAAAACGAGCTATCCTTATTTTTCACACCGACTAAGGAGCTTACTCCGTGACAAACAGCCGCTACAATCCGGTTATTGTTATACATATTCTCAATCAAATTTGCTACATATGGATTACCTGGAAAATCTACAATCGCCCCGTGCCCACCACCAAATAAAACCGCATCATAATCCGAAAAATGAACATTTGAAATCGGCCTTGTATTTTGCAATAAAGAAGCTACGTACTTGAATTCACGAGGTATACCATTCGGAATAGACACTCTATCTATAGGTACTCTCCCGCCTTTTATTGACACAATATCAACATCAAACTTAGCCTTTTTAAATAAATGATAAGGAGCTGCGAGCTCTTCAAGCCACAAACCAGTCGGGTGTCCATTCATATCATGAGCACTTGTTGAAACTAACAGTATCCTTTTCAACTTATCCCCTCCTTATTACCTATTTATGTATGGAGTGTTCTTATCATTCATATAGCAAGTGAAGCAAACAAAAAAATAGCCGACTCTTTGTATAAAAGTCGGCTGCTTTCTTATAGTTCGAGCTCTCCCATACGAAGAAGCTCCACAACTGCTTGTGAACGTCCTTTAACCCCTAGCTTTTGCATTGCGTTTGAGATGTGGTTGCGAACTGTCTTTTCACTTATAAAAAGTTCACCTGCAATTTCCTTCGTTGTTTTATCTTGAACCAGTAATTCAAATACTTCTCTTTCTCTCTTTGTGAGTAAAGGTTTAGATTGATACGCTTTTTCCTTCAACTGGTATAACCCTCCTTGCTTAAGCCAGAGCTGTGTATGTGTAAGTTGGGTGTTTATTTAGTCAAGATATTGTATGAACGAAATGTGCAGGTGGTGAATGAAAATGGGCTTTATTTCCTATGTTATTTTAGACTTTTATACAGTGCGTACACTCCTTTTATCCACTTACTTTCCAACGCGCCATATTTGTTCTAGCAATATACTTACAACCGTACCTACAAATAAACCATTACCGAATATATATTGCATAACAGACGGCAAGGATTGAAGTGCTCCAGACGGTAAAAACATAACGCCGCTGCCAAATAATACTGCAACGCCTAAAATCGTTACATTCCTTTCACTCATCGGCACTTGTTTTATATTATTAAATCCAATTCCAATTAACTGTACGAACGAAGCCATTAAAACAGCCGATGCGACAGCAGATGGTAAAGATGCTAAGTAACGAATAATACTTGGAAAAAGAGACATTACGACTAGTAACGCACATGCCATTAAGAACGATCGTATATACTTTTGTTTTGTTAAACGTATAAATCCTGCCGTTGCTGGTAACGGAACGACACCTACAGTTGAAAATACAGCAGAGATGATATGTGAAATCCCCCCAACCCATGTTCCATCTTTCAACTGTTTTTGTTCAATAGTCGCTTTATGAATAGTTGCTTGATTAATTGCTATAATAGCTGCCACCGTATTCGAAACTAAAATACATACCATAACGAAACTTGACACAGCCATACCTGTATTCCATTTTGGAAGTCCCCAAGCAAATATATGTGGAAGTTGCACAAAATGAGTTACTTGAGATGGGATTGTCACTTTTCCTGCAATGAGAAAAATAATCCACCCACTAATTAATCCTATTAAAACTGCATAACTTTTGACAAAGCCTTTTCCGAAATTAGATAGTATAATAACGAACAAAAATATACTAAACGCGATCATTGCTGTAAATCCGTCGATTTGAGAAATAGTAGCTGTAATTCCTAACATTCCTTTTAAAAATACACCACTTAATTGTAAACATAATAAAAGTAAAAACGTCCCTGTCACAAGCGGCGTAAATAAAAATAAAATACGTCCTATAAAACCAGTTACTCCTAATCCTATTAAAATAACACCGGAGATTATCATTCCTAATTCTAAAATTTGCAGTGTACTATGTAATTGATCCTGTCCGGCCGTTGCATAAGCAAGTACGGTAAATACACCAACCCAAGACCCAGCCGGCCCATCCGCAATTGGCAGTCTATGCCCAAGCCAGCCTTGTAAAAAAGAAGATATACCAACTACAAAAAACGTACGCTGCATTAAATAAAATATTTCTTCCGTCGTAAGATGAAATAATCCGCCAACGACAATTGGTAGTGCGATTGAATTTGCTAATAAAAATATAAACCATTGCAAAGTTCCCATAATATGATTTTGGTTATGTTGATTGTCCAAAATTTTCATCCCTTCTAGCTTTCCTATAAAAAATATATTGTAAGAATAAAAAAGAAGAGTTCTAGACTTACCATTAGAACCCCCCTCAAAATATTTAAACGATTCTTCTACACAAGATTATTTAATTCCACCTCATTTAAAATTCCAACAACAATATTTCCTTTATACACGACTAAACGTTTTTCTGTTTGACGCGCTACTGCTTCAGCAGCGCATGTCGCATTTGTCAAAACAAAACTCGCTTCATCCCCTACATTCGGCCATACTCGCTTCCCTTTATTATTTAACGTTTCTTTTCCTCCTGTAATAAAGCGAAGTGCTTTTCCTAAAGACCTTTCGTCACTCCACCCAAAACGCTCTGCTAATCGATTCGCCTTTTGAAGCATATCACCTGTTCCAAACGGTGACCAATGATCTGTAATACTATCATTTCCTAATGAAACCTTAACACCTTTTTTATCTAATAACGGAATTGGGATTACTTGTTTACCAATTGGTACCGTTGAAGTAATATCAATATTTACATTTGCGAGTCTTTCTGCCACTTCTTCAGCCTCTTTATCAGTAACACCACCAAGTCCAAGTGCATGACTAATTGTTACACGACCTTGCCATCCTGCTTCTTCTGTTAAACTTGCCAATCTCTTCATCGTAAAGGTTCCAAGATTATTCGCATCATGCAAATGAATATCAACATCCGCATTAAATTCTACTGCGATATCCATAATTGTATGTAATGATTTTTCAATGTCATTATCCACTGTAGCTGGATCTACGCCTCCGACTAGATGAGCACCCATACGCATCGCATCTTTCACGAGTTGCACAGAATTACTGCGCAATAATCCATGTTGCGGAAACGCAACAATTCTACTAGACACTCGATTTTTATATGTTTCTAATGCCGCTAACGTCGCCTCCAAATTACCAAGCCCAATAATTGGATCAACATTACAATGCGTTCTAATATTCGTTGCACCATTTTGCAGTAGTAACTCTAGCATATTTTCCGCTCTATTTTGGGCAGTCGCTAATTGCTTTGGTAAAATTTTTTCTTCTTCATTAAAACGTGTAAAAATACTTTCTGCTGGCATACAAGCTTTCCAAGGACCACTATAATATGTCTTATCAATGTGAATATGCATCTCTTCGAAAGCGGGCAAAATTAATAAACGATTAGCATCAAGAATGAGTACCCCTTCCTCTTGAACAGTCCCTACTATAATTTTTTTAATTCGTCCCTCTTCAATAAGTAAACTACATAACTCTGTTTCTGTTTTTGAAATTCTCCCCTCTTCATATGTATACCCCGATTCAAGCGTTACATTAGTCAACCAATATACCGTCATCTCTATTTCCCCACCCTTTATTAAAAGTTACCTCTTACTATAATTTTAATATCAACTGAAAATTAAGACAATTAATATGACTGTTCCCTAAAAAAATGTCATACAACCTCATAGTCTCCTCATAGATTTCCATATAGAATAGAAGTATAGAGTTTGCTATAAAAAGGAGTGTATTGGAAGATGTCAAAAAGATTATGTAAATCCGAAACTGATAAAATGCTATTTGGTATATGCGGTGGTTTAGGAGAATATTTTGATATTAGCTCTACTCTCATTCGCATACTTTGGGTCATTGCAGTTTTATGTTTTGGGACGGGGTTTTTAGTTTATTTTATTTGTTTATTACTTATGCCACGCTCTTACTAATAACATTCTTTCATATATTTGAGCATAGTGTATACAAAATCCCCTATAGATTTTTCTATAGGGGATTTTTTCATGAAGAATATTTCATCGTTAAATGTAATACCGCCACTTCTTCTTCTTCATTTTTATAAATATGCTTCTTATTCGCTTCAAATTGAATGGAATCAAACTCATTTAATTCATATACATCATTCTCCACTTGAATAGACACTTTCCCTTTCATTACCGTTACAAGCTCAATCGCACCTTCATGATGAGCTTCTGGTTCATATATACTATTTGATCGTAAACAAGCACGGTGCATTTCCATCCCTGTTTCTTTCGTATAACGGAACATCGTTTCTAAATGCCATGCTTGTCCTACATCTACTGCAAATCCTTCTCCACAGCGCGCGACGGCTACTGGTTCTCCAAAAACCATTAATCTAGATAAAGGAATTGATAACCCTTTCGTTATTTTCCAAATGACAGCTAGCGTCGGATTTGTTTCCCCTCTTTCGATCTTTCCTAATGTTAATTTACTAACTCCTGTTTTATGAGCTAATTCTTCTAAACTTAATTTCTGTTCATTTCGAATTTGTCTCAATAACTGTCCAACTTGTTGAATGACTTCTTTCGTTTGCATATCTTCATTTTCTTTCATATATAAAACCACCTCAAAGTATAAAATAGTTTACTTTTATTAAATTAAAGTATATCATACTATACATAATTATTTATTTTCGAAAGGAGTGCTATACTTCATGCGCGCAATTTTATTAGGTCTTTTATCATCGGCCTTTTTTTCTGCAACCTTTATTATTAATAGAGCAATGAATGTATCTGGAACGAGCTGGGCTTGGACAGCTTCCTTCCGTTTTTTATTTGCTCTCCCTATTTTATTCCTTATCGTTTTATTTCGCAAAAACTTTAGGGGATTATGGAAAGAGTTAAAAAAACATCCATTGGCGTGGATCGGATGGGGTTCTGTTGCCGGTATTGGTTTTTATTCTTTATTAAGTTTCGCAGCTGTCTTTTCTCCAGCTTGGCTCGTTGCTGGAACTTGGCAAGTTACGATTTTAGCTGGTTTACTACTATCACCACTATTTTTTGTGAAAATAGAAACAAAATCAGGTACGAAACTTGTACGTGGAAAAATTCCACTTCGTAGCTTATATGTTGCTTTATTTATTTTACTTGGTGTAATTTGTATGCAAGCAACTGCCGCAGGCCATATTACAATGACTCAGTTCATTTCAGGTTTTTTACCTGTCGTATTAGCCGCTTTCTTATATCCGTTCGGTAACCGAAAAATGATGGAGCTTGTTGGCGGACGCCTTGATACGTTCCAACGTGTATTAGGAATGGCAATTGGAAGTCTTCCTATAACAATTTTGCTTGGTGTATACGGATTTTCTACTACGGGTATTCCAACATCTAGCCAAATGCTTCAAGGATTTTTGTTAGCATTATGTTCCGGCGTTATTGCAACGATGACATTTTTCTTTGCTACTGACTTAGCAAAAGATAACCTGGCTTTACTTGGAGCTGTTGAAGCAACACAAGCTGGAACGATGGTCTTTACCGTACTTGGAGAAATTGTTTTCTTGAATGGTTCGTTTCCTGGCGGGCTTTCCCTACTTGGAATGATTATTATTATGTTAGGAATGGTTGCAAATAGTATTTTAAACCGATCTATTCCAGCCGTTAAACAGAAAAAATCAGCATAAAAAAAGAGTATGGTTCTATAGAGATGAACCATACTCTTTTTTATTGTCCCCCTATTTCGCCTTATCAGAATAGTATTTCATTGGCTGTTTATACTAAAACGTATGTTATAATACGTTTCATGCGCATTAATAGGAGGTAAATTATGTTAAAAAAAGCAATCGCTGAATTTATTGGTACCTTTGTACTTGTATTATTCGGAACTGGAGTAGCTGTCACTGGCGGCGGAATCGAAGGAATTGGAACATTAGGAATCGCTATGGCTTTCGGCTTATCTATTGTAGCTATGGCATATAGCATCGGAACAATTTCTGGATGTCACATTAACCCAGCAGTATCAGTAGCTATGTTCATCAACAAACGCATGAACGCTATGGAACTTTGTTATTATGTATTAGCTCAAATTTTAGGTGGTTTATTAGGAACTGCAACGTTAGTAACAATTTTAAAATCTGCTAAAACACCTTTAGATAATTTAGGACAAAATGGTTTCGGAACTCTTGGTTTATCTGGAGCATTTTTAGTTGAGTTCATTTTAACTTTCGTATTTATTTTAGTTATCGTCGCTGTAACAGGTAAAAAAGGAAGTTCTTCTTTAGCTGGACTAGTAATTGGTTTCACATTAGTTTTAATCCACTTATTAGGAATTCCGTTAACTGGAACATCTGTTAACCCAGCTCGTAGTATCGCACCAGCTTTATTTGTTGGTGGAGAAGCACTTTCTCAACTATGGGTATTCATCGTAGCACCAATTCTTGGTGGTATCTTCGCAGCTATCGTAGGTAAATTCATTTTAAATACTGAAAAATAGAATTTTCAATATTTATGAATAAAAAAAAGCGAGCCCTCATTATGAGGAAGCTCGCTTTTTTATTCTTTCATTTTAGACTTTAAATTTGTAACTAATTGATCTACCGTTACATTTGCAAGCACGTTTTCCATCGCTTCTTGCGCTTGCATTAAAATAATTTCTAATACTGATTGAATATTAGCTCCTACTGGACATTCAATGTTGGGATTTTCATGGAAGGAAAATAGCTGTCCTTCTTCTACAACTTCCACTGCTTTATATACATCAAGTAATGTAATTTCTTCTAAATCTCGAGCAAGTGTCGTACCACCTTTACCAGCTTGTACATCAACAAGTCCTGCTCTCTTCAACATTCCTGTAATGCGACGAATCACAACTGGATTTGTATTCACACTACCGGCAATCCATTCAGAGGTACAGCGAGAGTTTCGATCTATCGCAAGTAATGTCAGCATATGAACACCTACTGTAAAACGACTACTAATCCCCATCTGCACACCCTCCTTTTTATTCATTCTATTAAAAGACGACTCTTATTATTATATACTATTTTTAATTTATACATAAAGAAAAAGCATGATTTCAATAGGAAATCATGCTTTTCTCTCATTATTGACGCTTTATAAATTTCGCTAAATCTTTAAATTTCACTTTATCTGAGTAATTCATTACGCCATTTACGTAAATGCGGCTTGTAACAGCATTTAATATCGCAATTGTCGCCAATAAGACTGCTAATGTTATCGTAATTTCTAGCATACCTGCTTCACCAGCTACAATACGTGAGAAGGTAACCATCGGTGTAAAAAATGGAACGTAAGAACTTACAACAACGATAGTACTATTCGGATCACTTAATGATTTAATACTAATGAAGAATGCAGCCATAATTAAAATCATTATCGGGAAAGATACAGCTTGTAAATCCTCCGTCTTAGACACGACAGCTCCAGCAGCAGCATACATCATTGCATAAAGTAAATATCCCGTAATGAAATAAACAAGAAACATGCTTACAACCTTTGCATCTAATTTCGTAAAGTCAATTGGAATACCCAATAGTGAGGCACTTTCTAAATCGACCCAACCTAACAAATATGGAATAAGATAACCACACGCCAATATGACAAGTTGCAATAAAGCCGTTGAAACAACCGCTAAAATTTTCGCATACATCATCGTAAGAGGTTTCACTTTCGGAAGCATTACTTCCATTACACGTGACGCCTTCTCAGATGCAATATTCATTGCGATTGTATTTCCGAACGCTACAATAAACATATATAAAGCAAATGTAAAGAAATAGGCAATTCCGAAAGAAGATGTACGATCTTTTATCGCTTCTTGCTTTACTTGAATTTCTGTTTGTAATTGCTGTGCAATTTCTGGTGAAACATTATTTTTGGCAATTGTCACCATCGTATATTGTTGCTTTAAATATCCTGCCATAATTGCAGAAGTTGCTTGGCTTGGAAATCCATTATACATATATGTAATCGATGGAGCCCCACCCTTTTCCGTCACATGGAATAGACCATCTAAATCGCCTTCTTCTACTTGCTTATGCAGTTTATCAAAATCATCCTTTGAACCAAGTGTTATTTTTGCTGATGGCAATAACTTATTTAGCTCATCTTTTTGTACTTTATATGTGGAACTCTCTACTACAACTGCAATTTTATCTTTATCCTTATTTTTATCATCGCCTGAAGTAAAATGATTAAATGCAAAAATCCCAAACACAACTAAAAATAAAATGGCACTCGTAATTAATGATTTTTTAGATAAAAATGCTTCCCTAAAATAAAATGAAAATACGTGAGAAAATTTACGCATCGTTATTTCGCCCTCTCTACAAAGATTTCATTTAACGTCGGCTCTAACATTTTGAATTGTCGTAAGCTAACACCTTGCTCTTGCAACTGTTGCAAAATCTTGAGAGCTTCCGCATCGTCTTGTACTTTCACATAAAGAAGGCCTTGTTGTTTTTCATACGATACATGTATAGCTTCTAATCCCTTTTCATTCTCTACTGTATCTTCAATCGTTAAATTACGGAAACCGTATTCTTTCTTAATATCACTTAGCTGTCCTTTTACGACTGCTTCACCTTTTTTCAAAATACATACATGTTGGCAAAAAGCCTCTACTTGTTCCATACGATGACTTGATAAAATAATCGTCTTTCCGCTCTGTACTTGTTCTTCAATAATACTAGCTAACATCCCGGCGTTAACTGGATCAAGGCCGCTGAATGGTTCATCTAAAATGAGAAGTTCCGGATTATGAAGAAGAGCAGCAATTAATTGGATTTTTTGCTGATTCCCTTTTGAAAGCTCTCCAGCCGTTTTAAATTTATATTCTGGTATCGCTAAACGCTCTAACCAATGATCAATAGCTTGATCTACTTCTTTCTTCGACATTCCTTCTAATCTACCAAAATATCGCAACTGATCTATTACTCTACTTTTTGTATATAAACCTCTTTCTTCTGGTAAATACCCAATTGTTACGCCACTATCCCCAAATGCTTTTCCATCCCACGTAATCGTACCTTCATTAGGCGTTAATAATCCGAGAAGCATTTTGATTGTTGTTGTTTTCCCTGCACCATTTCGTCCAAGTAATCCTAGTACTTCACCTTTTGGTAACGAAATTTGCAAACCGTTAACTGCTTTTGATTCCCCAAATTGTTTCGTTAAGTTTTGAATTTGTAAACTCAAAGTATAAAGCCTCCCCTTTAGTATCATTCGTACTCTCTTTCAAAGACTATGTTTATTCAAGAAAAAATATAGCACTACACTTCATCCTCTTATATGTAAACACCGTCATTAATCCATCATTTGTTCTATTTAGTTAAAATTGTAAATAACAAAACTCTTTTTGTCAATTATAATTGTCATTACGACAATAAAACTTGTCAAAATAACTATTATTATTTTGCTCATCTTTCTAATATAGGACATACTACTATATATATAAAAGACAATATGCAAATGTCCATATAAAAATATTATATTTTAATATATAATATAAAATGATTTTCTAACATCAAGGAGGGTACATATGAAGATGAAGAGGGGCATTACCACTCTATTATCTGTAGCGGTTCTATCTACATCACTTGTAGCATGTTCAGGAACACCAGAGAAAACAGTGGCGAAAGAAGAGAAAGTAAAATTAACAGAACAGCAATTAATGGCTGATTTATGGTATCAAACAGCTGGCGAAACGAAAGCACTTTACTACCAAGGGTACAATATCGGTCAATTAAAGCTTGATGCAGTTCTTGCAAAAGGGACAGAGAAAAAACCTGCTATCGTACTTGATTTAGACGAAACTGTTTTAGATAACAGTCCTCATCAAGCAATGAGCGTAAAAACAGGCAAAGGCTATCCTTACAAATGGGATGATTGGATTAATAAAGCTGAGGCTGAAGCCCTTCCAGGCGCAATTGATTTCTTAAAATATACAGAGTCTAAAGGTGTAGATATTTACTACATCTCAAATCGTAAAACGAACCAACTAGATGCAACAATTAAAAATCTTGAGCGTGTAGGTGCTCCTCAAGCAACGAAAGAACATATATTACTACAAGATCCGAAAGAAAAAGGAAAAGAAAAACGCCGTGAACTCGTTTCTCAAACCCATGATATTGTCTTATTCTTCGGTGATAACTTATCTGATTTCACAGGTTTTGATGGAAAATCTGTAAAAGATCGTAACCAAACAGTAGAAGATTCAAAAGCACAATTTGGTGAGAAATTCATTATTTTCCCGAATCCAATGTATGGCGATTGGGAAGGCGCTTTATATGATTATGATTTCAAAAAATCAGATGCAGAAAAAGATAAAATCCGTCGCAACAACTTAAAATCATTTGAAGTAAAATAAAAGAGGATGGCATTCGCCATCCTCTTTATTTTACTTTCTCTGTTAAAGGCAAGATAAACACTTCCACACGTCTATTCTTTGCCTTTCCTTCTTGTGTATCGTTTGGAGCAATTGAACGGTATTCTCCGTATCCAATCGCACTAAATTTTTCTGGTTGTAATTCTTTATTTTGCAGTAATACTTGCATAAAATTAACTGCCCGCTGCGTACTTAATTCCCAATTCGACGCAAACTGCGCATTCGCAATAGGGACATTATCCGTATGACCCGATACTGTAATTTCACGAGGTGACGCTGAAACAAGTAAGCTAGACATCTCTTTCGCAATCCCTAAAGATTCTAATTTCACATCTGCTTTCCCCGAATCAAACAGTATATTTTCTAATATTGTCACCATTAATCCCTTTTCAGTTAATTTAGTTTGAAAAGAAGAGGATAATTGTTTTTCATTAATATATTGATCAATCTTTTTTTGTAATGCTTTCAATTCATCCATCTCTTTTTTTTCTTTAGCTCTAGCTTCTTCTTGTTTTTTTGCTTGTTCTGCCTCAAGGCTACTTGCTGATAATTCTTTTTCCTCATTTGGCTTTTGATCACTTAAAAATTCTTTGTTACCTGTTCCCCCAGCTAATTCACTTCGAAAAGCAACTGCCATCTGTTTAAACTTCGCAGCATCTATACTACTCATTGCGAATAAAACGATAAACAATGCAAATAACAACGTTAACATATCAGAATATGGAATTAACCACGTTTCATCGATATGCTCATCATGTTTTTTCTTTTTGCCTCTTCTATTTTTCTTACTCCGCATTTTTTTCTGCTCCTTTTTCTAGCTTTTTACGCTCAGTTGCAGAAAGTGCACCTAAAATGCGGTTCTTCATAATAAACGGATATGTACCTTCTTGTAACATTAATAAACAATCAATGATTAAACGTTTTTTCTCAATTTCAGCTGAAGATTTTTGCTTTAACTTATTTGCAAATGGATGCCATAATACATAACCTGAAAAAATACCAAAAATCGTTGCAATAAACGCACCCGAAATAGCATGACCTAACTTTTCAATATCAGTTAAGTTACCAAGCGCAGCTACAAGACCGATAACAGCACCTAAAACTCCTAATGTCGGTGCATACGTACCAGCTTGTGAAAAAATAGCAGCTCCCTTTGCATGTCTTTCTTCAATTGCCTCTAATTCAGATTCCAAAATCTGCTCTAAATCTTCTGCGGATACGCCATCAATCACAAATTTCATACCGCGCAAAAGAAATTCATCTTGAATTTTGTCTAATTGTTGCTCTAAAGACAAAATACCGTATTTTCTACTTTCAGATGTCCAATGAACAAATAATTCTAGCAACTGTTCATAACTTAAATCCTTTTTATTTGAACCAAAAAGAACTTTAAATAGTTTTGGAACCCTTTTTAGTTGATTCATCGGAAATGCAATACATACTGCAGCAAATGTACCGATAAAAATAATTAATGCTGCGGCAGGATTTAATAAGGCTGTTACGTCAGCGCCCTTGACGACCATCCCTACTACCACTGCTAAAAATCCTAAAACAAGTCCAATAATTGTTGCAAAATCCATTCCCATTCACTCCTAGTCTATACAAGAAGTTCTTTATTCTCGATAATCGCTACATCTTCTTATGTATATATATTACATAAAAAATGCAATTCATGAAAGATAAGAAATGAATTATATAAAAAAATACTACAAATTCACACATTTTCTGACATTTTCTTTGCATTTCTATTACGTTATGACTCTTATATTCCTTTTCCAACAAACTAGACTTATAATAAAAAAACGCTACACATTTTATTAAGAAGGGACTGTGATTACAAGGCATTATGAAAAAGATAATAATTA
Organism: Bacillus sp. AF62; assembly: GCF_050312695.1. Classification (NCBI taxonomy): domain Bacteria; kingdom Bacillati; phylum Bacillota; class Bacilli; order Caryophanales; family Bacillaceae; genus Bacillus; species Bacillus sp. AF62. The sequence continues at coordinate 65,195 of NZ_JBNPJZ010000087.1, forward strand.
TTTCTGCCACTACTATTGTAATCGGTATCACATCTTTCACTTACTTTAGTTCTAAATCACCACTACATAATGAAGCGAAAGCTGTCGAAAGTCAAAAACATACTAACCACCCAAAAGAAGAGATTCCTGCTTTTCCAAAAGCTGATCATAATGCAAAGAAAATAGACAATAACTTTTCAGTTGTAACAAATCCAAAATCTAATCTTGTCTTAATTAATAAACATCGAAAACTACCAGATGGATACATTCCTGAAGACTTAACGAGACCAAACGTACCATTTGCTAGTCCAAAAGATAAAGAAAAAACATTGCTACGCAAAGATGCTGCAGAGGCACTTGAAAACATGTTCAAAGCTGCGAAAAAAGAAGGGCTTGATCTTACAGCTGTATCTGGTTATCGTTCATACAAACGCCAAAAATCGTTGCATGATACATACGTTAGGCGTCAAGGAAAAGCTGAGGCTAATTCAGTAAGCGCAATTCCTGGTACGAGTGAACACCAAACGGGTTTAGCAATGGATATTAGTTCAAAAACAGCTAAATTTCAATTAGAGCCTATTTTCGGGGAGACAGCAGAAGGAAAATGGGTCGCGGAACACGCTCATGAATTCGGCTTTGTCATTCGTTACTTAGAAGATAAAACAGATACAACAGAATATGCATATGAACCATGGCACTTACGCTACGTTGGTAATCCATACGCTACATACCTATATAAACATCACTTAACATTAGAAGAAGCGATGGAAGACAAAAAATAAGAGAGCAAATTGCTCTCTTATTTTTCTTTCACTCTATCATTGTAGTAATTTCTTCTTCCATTCTTCAGGCCATGGTTCGCCTCTTCCTGTTTTTTTCGACGCTTGAACCATCATTCCACGACCTACTAAACAAACCTCTCCTTCTGCATTCTTCACCATATAATGTAGATCTAAAGAAGAGTTCCCAACCGATCCTGCCTTTACATACACCTTCAACTGTTCATCAAAATATATTTGCTTAATAAAATTACATTGTAAATCCGCAACAACGATCATCGTTTCTGATGATGCATGTGTCCACTCTTGCATAAATCCAAGTTCTTTAAACAACGCGATACGAGCTTCTTCAAAATAAGTAAAAGCAACGACATTATTTACATGTCCAAACATATCTACTTCACCAAAACGAACCTTTACAGGATTGTAAAATGAAAAACCACTTTCCCATTTCTCGAAGTCTTCAATATAAGAAATTCTCTTCAACGCTATCTCCCCTTCCTGCCAAAAAAACAGAATAAACTGAAAAATGAAGTTATAAATATTGCCCCTTCAAGATGAAGAGGCAATATTTATTAATAGTTATTATCGCTACCAAAGAAATCTTTGAACGATTGAATTGTTGTATCACGGTTTAATGCCGCAATTGAAGTTGTTAAAGGAATACCCTTCGGACATGACTGCACACAGTTTTGAGAGTTACCACAGTTTGCTAGTCCTCCATCTCCCATAATTGCACGTAAGCGATCTGCTTTATGCATTTCACCCGTTGGATGTGAGTTGAATAAACGAGCTTGTGATAACGGCGCTGGTCCAATAAAGTCAGACTTACTGTTTACGTTTGGACATGATTCTAAGCAAACACCACATGTCATACATTTTGAAAGCTCATAAGCCCATTGACGCTTTTTCTCAGGCATTCTTGGTCCTGGACCTAAGTCATACGTACCATCAATTGGAATCCAAGCTTTAACGCGTTTTAGAGCATTAAACATGCGACTGCGGTCAACTTGTAAATCACGTACAACTGGGAATGTCTTCATCGGCTTTAAGCGAATTGGCTGTTCTAATTGGTCAATAAGAGCCGTACATGATTGACGTGGCTTTCCGTTAATAACCATCGAACATGCACCGCATACTTCCTCTAAGCAGTTCATATCCCATGCGATCGGAGTTGTTTGGTTTCCTTTTGAATCAACAGGATTACGACGAATTTCCATAAGCGCCGAAATAATATTCATATTAGGACGATATGGAATTTCAAACTCTTGGTCAAACTCTTGTGCATCTGGTCCATCTTGTCTCGTAATGATGAGGCGGATTGTTTTCTCAGACATGTTGTTTATCCCCCTTCTCTTCACCCTTAGCAGCTACATCATGTTTTGAAGAATAATCACGTTTACGTGGTTTAATTAATGAAACATCAACGTCTTCGTAATGGAATGCTGGTGCATTTCCTTCTCCTTCAAATTTTGCCATAGTAGTTTTTAAGAAGTTTGCATCATCACGATTTGGGAATTCAGGTTTGTAATGCGCCCCGCGGCTCTCATTACGGTTATATGCGCCAATTGTAATAACACGTGCTAACTCAAACATATTTGCAAGTTGACGTGTAAATGAAGCACCTTGGTTACTCCATCTCGCTGTATCGTTAATGTTAATACGTTTGTAACGATCCATTAACTCTTCAATTTTCGCATCTGTTTCTAATAACTTTTTATTTTCACGAACTACTGTAACGTTATCTGTCATCCATTCTCCAAGCTCTTTATGAAGAACATATGCATTTTCATTACCATCCATCGTTAAAATATTGTTAAATTTCTCTGTTTCGATTAATTCATTTTGCTCATATACAGTAGATGAAACAGCATCTGATGATTTAGAAAGACCTTTCATATATTCAATTGCGTTTGGTCCTGCTACCATACCACCGTAAATTGCTGATAATAGTGAGTTTGCACCAAGGCGGTTACCACCGTGCATAGAATAATCACACTCACCTGCTGCAAATAAACCTGGAATACTAGTCATTTGCTTATAGTCAACCCATAGTCCACCCATTGAATAGTGAACAGCTGGGAAGATTTTCATTGGTAGTTTACGAGGATCATCCCCTGTAAATTTCTCATAGATTTCAATAATTCCACCAAGTTTAATATCTAGTTCTTTCGGATCTTTATGAGAAAGATCTAAGTACACCATGTTTTCACCGTTAATACCTAGTTTTTGCTCTACGCAAACATCAAAGATTTCACGCGTTGCGATATCACGAGGTACAAGGTTTCCGTAAGCCGGATATTTTTCTTCTAAGAAGTACCATGGTTTACCATCTTTATATGTCCAAACACGTCCACCTTCACCACGTGCAGATTCACTCATAAGACGTAATTTATCGTCTCCAGGAATTGCCGTTGGGTGAATTTGAATGAACTCACCATTTGCATAATATGCACCTTGTTGATATACAGCAGAAGCTGCTGTACCTGTATTAATAATGGAGTTTGTTGATTTTCCGAAAATGATACCAGGGCCCCCTGTTGCCATAATCACGGCATCAGCTCCGAAACTTTTAATCTCCATAGTTTGTAAGTCTTGTGCAACGATTCCTCGGCACACACCTTCATCATCAACAACAGCTCGTAAGAAATCCCAGCCTTCATATTTCGTTACAAGTCCTGCTACTTCGTGACGACGTACTTGCTCATCTAATGCGTAAAGTAATTGCTGTCCAGTTGTTGCACCAGCAAATGCTGTACGGTGATGTTGCGTTCCACCAAATCGACGGAAATCAAGAAGTCCTTCTTCCGTACGGTTGAACATAACACCCATACGGTCCATTAAATGAATGATACCAGGTGCTGCTTCACACATTGCTTTAACTGGTGGTTGGTTCGCTAAGAAGTCCCCACCATAAATTGTATCGTCAAAGTGGATCCATGGAGAATCCCCTTCACCTTTCGTATTTACGGCACCGTTAATTCCGCCCTGAGCACATACAGAATGTGAACGTTTTACTGGTACTAAAGAAAACAGTTCAACATTTACTCCTGCTTCTGCCGCTTTAATCGTTGCCATTAAGCCAGCCAAGCCACCGCCGACTACTATAAGTTTCCCTTTCATGCTCTCCCACTCCTTACTGATTTGCTAGCTGTGGATCGATGAACGCTAATAATGCACTCACACCTACATAAGATAGACCTAAGAAAATAGCTAATGTTACATAAGTAGAGATTCTTTGTGAACGTGGAGATACTGTAATTCCCCAGCTGATGCAGAATGTCCATAGTCCATTTGCAAAGTGGAAAATTGTTGAAACAACACCAACTAAGTAGAATGCAAACATAGCTGGATTGTTTAAAATATCTGCCATCATATCATAGTTTACCTCTTTACCTAACATTGCTTGAATACGAGTTTCCCAGACGTGCCAAGAAATGAAAATCAGCGTAACGATACCTGAAATTCTTTGGAAAACGAACATCCAGTTACGGAAATAACCGTAAGAAACCGCATTGTTCTTAGCTGTAAATGCAATATATAAGCCATATATAGCATGGTACAGTATCGGTAAAAAGATGATGAAAATTTCTAGCGCATACCGGAATGGAAGGAGCTCCATAAAGCCTGCAGCTTTGTTAAAAGCCTCTGCTCCTCTTGTTGCAAAGTTGTTTACAATTAGATGTTGCGTCAAAAAGACACCAACCGGGATGACCCCCATTAATGAGTGCCACTTACGAAACGTATACTCGCGGCCTTTCATGTCCCCATTACCCCCTTGAATGTTTGACTGCTGTTTTCAGATTAATTTATAACAATAATGTTTTTTCACTATTGGCATAAGAAAAACTGAAAAAATTATTCGAAATATTTCAGCATAATTTGATAACAAGTTCATTTTACCCCTATTTTTGTCGAAGCGTCAAGAAAACGTATACATAATTTGCATATAATTTGGCAATTCTTTTTTTCTTCTTAGATATTCAGATTTCCCTAAAGAAAAATCTGTTTTTATAAATGAAAAATGTTATATAATAATCCCTATAGAAAGAGGGGAATATTGTGAGTAAAAATACAATCGATATAACATCTTTAGAAGATGTTTCATTGAACGCCTTCGCTTATGAATTGCTACGTGAAGAATTACTACCTGATTTAATCGGCAACGATTTAGATGGTATTTTATACTGGTCTGGTAGAAACCTTGCAAGAAAATATCCGCTAGAAACAATTGAAGAAGTCATTCAGTTCTTTGAAAAAGCTGGCTGGGGCACTTTAAGCATTATTGAACATAAGCGTCGTGAAATGCAGTTCCAACTTAAAGGCACACTCATTGCAGAACGTCAAAAACAAAAACGACATTCTTCTTATCAACTAGAAGCTGGATTCATCGCTGAACAAATTCAAAAGCAACGGAACGTCGTTGCAGAGTCATACGAAGAAAAGAAAAAACGTTCTGACTCTATTACATTTCTTGTAAAATGGGATATAAAAGATCTCATTGAAGTGTAAGCATTACCTACAGTCAACTAGACATATCAGTTTAGTTGACTTTTTTGTATTTTCATTCAGATGCATTTATTTTAAATCTTCAGAAATTATACCAAAAAACAGAAGACGTTGTAAACTACAACGTCTTCTTATCTGTTAAATACGTATAAATCGTCTCCGCGACATTTTTCGGCATACCCGCTTCGACAAATTCCTCTATAGAAGCTTCTTTCATCTTCTTTAATGAACCAAAATGTTTTAACAATACCTTTTTCCGTTTATCACCTATTCCTGGAATGTCATCCAATGCTGATTGAATGACAGATTTCCCATGTAATTGACGATGGAATGTAATCGCAAATCGATGCACCTCATCTTGAATACGCTGCAATAAATAAAATTCTTGGCTATTTCTCTCAAGCATCACAGGTTCCGGTGGGTCCCCAATAATTAAATGGGAGGTTTTATGTTTATCATCTTTCACAAGACCTGCCATCGGAATATATAATCCGAGCTCATTCTCTAGAATATCACTTGCAGCCGCTAGATGGCCTTTTCCTCCATCAATAATAATCAAATCAGGTAAAGGTGAATTTTCTTTAAGGGCCCTTGTATAACGGCGCCTCACAACTTCTCTCATAGACTCATAATCGTCTGGTCCTTGAACCGTTTTAATTTTATATTTTCGATACTCTTTCTTCGCCGGTTTCCCATCGATAAAAGCAATCATTGCAGAAACAGGATTTGTTCCTTGAATATTTGAGTTATCAAACGCTTCAATACGATACGGCGTTTCAATCCCAAGCTGCTTCCCTAAATGATCTACTGCTTTAATCGTTCGTTCTTCATCACGTTCAATTAAGTAAAACTTCTCTTCAAGAGCAATTTTCGCGTTTTTATTTGCTAATTCTACAAGGTCTTTTTTCTTACCACGTTTCGGCTGTGTCGCTTCTACTTCTAAAAAGCGCTCTACTAATTCCGAGTCTATACTTCCTGGAACGACAATTTCCTTCGGCTTAAAATGACTACTGTTTTCATAAAATTGGCCGATAAACGTTAAAAAGCCCTCTTCTGGTTCATCGTAAATTGGAAACATAGAAACATCACGTTCAATTAGCTTTCCTTTTCGAACGAAGAAAACTTGAACACACATCCATCCTTTATCCACTGCATATCCAAACACATCACGATCCACTAAGTCACTCATAATCATCTTTTGTTTTTCCATAATCGCATCAATATGAGCAATTTGATCACGCAACTCTTTTGCACGTTCAAACTCTAGTTTCTCTGAGGCCTCATACATTTTTACTTCTAATTCTGAACGAACTTCTTTATGTCCACCATTTAAAAACTTAATAATTGCATCTACAATTTCTTTATTTTGTTCTTCCGTCACTTCTTTCACACACGGCGCTAAGCATTGACCCATATGATAATACAAACAAACTTTATCTGGCATATTCGTACATTTCCGAAGTGGATACATACGATCTAGCAGTTTTTTCGTTTCATGAGCAGATTGTGCATTTGGATAAGGACCAAAATACTTTCCTTTATCCTTTTTTACATTTCGAGTAATGAGTAAGCGCGGTTGCTTCTCCGCCGTAATTTTAATAAAAGGATATGTTTTATCATCTTTTAATTGAATATTATATTTCGGATCATATTTTTTAATTAGATTTAACTCTAAAATAAGTGCTTCTAAATTCGAAGAGGTTACAATATATTCAAAATCAACAATTTCTCCTACAAGCCGCAGTGTTTTCCCATCATGTGAACCAGTAAAGTACGAGCGCACACGATTTTTAAGCACTTTTGCCTTTCCAACATATATAACCGTTCCTTGCTTATCTTTCATCAAATAACAACCAGGTTGATCTGGTAAAATAGCCAACTTCTCTTTCAAATGTTCGTGCACTCGTCTCCCTCCATTTCTACATACTTAGCATTTTTATTTTCCCTTGAAAACATACTATGCTCAAACACCCAACATACGTTCTTTTATTGTAACGGAAAGACTGTAAAAAAGAAAATAAAAAAAGCTACCAACTGGTAGCTTTTTTATTTTAGAAATGTTTAGAAACTAATTCTACTAACGCTTCTTTCGGTTTGTAACCTAACGTTTGATCAACTACTTTACCGTCTTTTAATACGAAAAGAGCTGGAATGCTCATTACTTCGAATTGACGAGCAGTTTCTTGGTTCTCATCAACATCTACTTTTACTACTTTTACTTTTTCGCCTAGTTCTGCATCGATCTCCTCTAATACAGGAGCGATCATTTTACAAGGTCCACACCAAGGTGCCCAGAAATCTAATAATACAACACCTTCGCTAGTTTCAGCTGCGAAGCTTTGGTCATTTGCGTTTACAATTGCCATTTTATTTCCTCCTTCAAGTATATTCTACCAAGAGTATATCATTAACTTATATACGTGGCGAATAATATGTATCGTTATGTATTGTAACAAAAAAATGTTCCTTTATACTATATAAAAATATGGATTAAATACTAAAAAGATGAGAGACAGGGGATCTCTCACCTTTTTCTATATATAGGGGTACTTCACTTGGAACTCAAGGGTACTTAAATCATGAATGTACTTTTAACTTTTTAAACTCTTCTGTTAAAAGAGGTACAACTTCGAACAAGTCACCAACAATACCGTAGTCAGCTACTTTGAAGATACTTGCTTCTGGATCTTTATTAATCGCAACGATTATTTTTGAGTTAGACATACCTGCTAAATGCTGAATCGCACCAGAAATACCACATGCAATGTATAAGTCTGGCGTAACAACTTTACCAGTTTGACCAATTTGTAACGAGTACTCACAGTATTCAGCGTCACAAGCACCACGAGATGCCCCAACAGCGCCGCCTAGTACATCAGCTAACTCTTTTAATGGTTTAAATCCTTCTTCACTCTTCACACCGCGTCCGCCAGCGATAATAACTTTCGCTTCAGAAAGATCCACACCTTCTGCTGTTTTACGGACAACATCTTGAATAATTGTACGTAAATCTTTCACATCAACTGTAATAGAAGATACGTCACCGCTGCGAGACTCATCTTTTTCCAGAGTTGCAATGTTATTTGGACGCACTGTCGCAAATAAGATGCCGTCTGTTACAATCTTCTTCTCGAATGCTTTACCAGAGTAAATTGGACGAGTGAAGATAACATTTCCACCTTCAACCTCTAAAGCAGTTACGTCAGAAACTAAACCAGCTTCAAGCTTCGCTGCTAATTTTGGTGATAAATCTTTACCAAGTGCCGTATGTCCAAAGACAATACCTTCTGGATTTTCTTCAGCATGTACAGCTAAAAACGCTTGTGCATAACCATCAGATGTATATGATTTTAATTTATCATTTTCAACTGTCACAACGCGATCTGCACCGTAATGAATCAATTCATTTGCAAAAGAGGCAACGCTGTCTCCAATTAGAAGACCTACTACTTCACCGCCTTCTGCAATTGTTTTTGCTGCTGCTACCGCTTCAAACGAAACGTTACGTAGCGATCCATCACGAACTTCACCCATTACTAATACTTTACGAGCCATAGATTTTCCCTCCTGCATATATAATTTCGTATTTTATTAGATTACTTTCGCTTCTGTATGGAGCAACGATACAAGTTCTTTTACTTGATCTTGCAGCTCGCCTTGTAACACTTTTCCTGCATCTTTCTTAGGAGGCAAATAGATTTCAATTGTTTTTGTCTTTGCTTCCACATCATCTTCTTCTAAATCTAAATCATCTAATTCTAATTCTTCTAGTGGCTTTTTCTTCGCTTTCATAATACCTGGAAGCGATGGGTAACGAGGTTCATTTAAACCTTGCTGTGCTGTTACTAAAACTGGTAATGAAGTTGCAATCACTTCTGTATCACCTTCAACATCACGCTCAATCTTCACATTTGTACCGTCAATTTCAAGTTTTGTAATTGTCGTTACATATGGAATATTTAACGCTTCAGCTACGCGTGGCCCTACTTGTCCAGATGCACCATCAATTGCAACGTTTCCGCCTAAAATTAAATCTGCATCTTTATCTTTTAAATACTCAGCAAGTACTTTTGCTGTCGTGAACTGGTCACCATTTTCTACATCATCTTCAATATTAATTAATACCGCTTTATCACAGCCCATTGCTAATGCAGTACGAAGTTCTTTCTCACTATCTTCGCCACCGACTGTTACAACTGTAACTTCTCCACCTTGTGCGTCTCTTACTTGAATTGCTTCTTCAATTGCATATTCATCGTAAGGGTTGATGATGAATTCCGCTTCGCCATCGTAAATTGCACCGTTTTTAATTACGATTTTTTCTTCTGTATCAAATGTTCGTTTCATGAGTACGTAGATGTTCATTCCATTTACCCCCTTGTTTTTCAGAAAGATTCTATCAATTTTAATTTTCTGTTAATTTATATTAAAAAAATAATTGAACTACCTGCCACTAAATGAAGGTTTACGCTTTTCTAAAAATGCGGCTACACCTTCTCTTCCATCTTCACTCGTAAATACTTCACCAAAAATTTGTGATTCATGTTGTACACCTTCATAGTAATGAGACGATTTTGTCGTTTGCAATAACTCTAGTACAGCACGAGTTGTTGCTGGACTTTTTCCAGCAATTTGTTTTGCAACTTTAAGCGTATCATCTAAAAATGATTCTTCAGAGAACAATCCGTTAACAAGTCCCCACTTTAATGCTTCTGCACCAGTAATTGGTGTACTTGTTAACATCATTTCACAAGCTTTCGCTTTCCCAACATAACGTGGTAAGCGCTGTGTACCTGCAAAGCCAGGAATTAATCCAAGTGTTAATTCAGGTAAACCAAGTTTTGCACTTTCAGTTGCAAAGCGCATGTGGCAAGACATAGCAAACTCAAGGCCGCCGCCCAGTGCCGCTCCATGAATTGCCGCAATAACTGGTTTTGAACATTTTTCAACACGCTCAAACGTAACTTGTCCAAGCTGTGCTAATTCTGTTGCTTGCTTCGCTTCAGTAACAGATGTAAATTCTTTAATATCTGCTCCTGCTGAGAAGAAACGTCCTTCACCGTGAATAACAACAACACGAATGTTATCATCCTTTTCCACTTGATCAATTAATTCAGTAACGTCATGCATAACTTGTGAAGACATCGCATTCGCTGGTGCGTGATTTAACGTCGCCACCGCGATATGATCTTCAACTCTTACAGATAGGAATTTCAACATGATCCCTCCCATTATTGACGATAACCACAAGCTGCAATAAGTAGCCCGTGTACCGTTTTTGAAAGTGCGACCAGATCATACTTATGATCGCTCATTACCCAATTGGTCACAACTTCATCTACTGTTCCAAAGATCATTTGTCTTGCCACGCGAACATTTAAATCTGCTTGAAATTCACCTTGTTTTATACCAGTCTCTAAAATCTCATCCATAACTTGTAAGTAGCCTTTTAATACTTCATTTATTTTAAGGCGCAAGTCTTGATTGGACTGCCTTAGCTCTAATTGCGTAACGATAGCAAGCGGATCATTTTGCGACAACAGCAAGAAGTGCGTTTCTACCAACATGAATAACTTCGATACAGCGCTTTCAATTCCTGCTGTTTTTTGACGAATTGTTTCGACAAATTCTCCCATCTTCTCTTGGAATAAGGATATTAATATATCTTCTTTATTTTTAAAATATAAATAAATCGTGCCATCAGCTACCCCAGCTTGCTTTGCGATTTTAGAAACTTGCGCTTGGTGGTACCCATTCTCCGCAATCACAATGACTGCTGCATCAATAATTTGATTGTATTTCGGTCTATTTTTCTTCACTTTACTGTCCCCTTCAAGAAGATGACTGAATGAATAGTCATTCATATTCTTATAATACTGACTATTTAGAAAAGTGTCAATCCTATTTTTTCAAAAAGAAAGGGCCTTAGCCCGTTTGCTCATCCTCATTCTTTCTCTTCTCTTCATCTATTAGAACACGGCGCAAAATTTTCCCTACTGTCGTTTTCGGCAATTCATCTCTAAACTCATATACTTTCGGCACTTTATAAGCCGCTAAATATTTACGTGCAAACTGATTTAATTCTTCCTCAGAGCATTCCGTACCTTCTTTTAACACAACAAATGCTTTAACTGTCTCTCCTCGGTACGGATCTGGAACTCCAATTGTCACTACTTCTTGCACTTTTTCATGCTCATATAATACTTCTTCAACTTCACGAGGATACACATTAAATCCACTCGCAACAATCATATCTTTCTTGCGATCTTTTACATAGAAGAATCCATCTTCATCCATGTAGCCAACATCACCTGTATGGAGCCAGCCATCTTGCAATACAGCCGCTGTTTCCTCTGGCTTATTCCAATATCCTTTCATAATTTGAGGGCCTTTCACTACAATTTCACCTATTTCTCCTGGCGGTAATGCCTCACCAGTTTCAAGCGACATAATGATTGCTTCTGTATCTGGCCACGGAACTCCGATGCTACCTGGCACTCGCTTTTCCCATAAAAAATTACTATGTGTAACCGGAGAGGATTCTGTTAAACCATATCCCTCTACTAGTTTACCACCTGTAACTTTTTCGAACTTTTCCTGTACTTCTACTGGCAGTGGTGCTGATCCACTAATACAAGCACGAATAGAAGAAATATCGTATTCTTTTAAAAGCGGACTATTTAAAAGAGCGATATAAATAGTTGGTGCCCCTGGAAACAATGTCACTTTATGCTTCTTAATCGCTTCAAAAACCATTTTCATATCAAACTTTGGAATAAGGACCATTTTGTATCCTTGCATAATACTTAAATTCATAACAGCTGTCATACCATAAACATGGAAAAATGGAAGAACCCCAAGAACGACTTCTTCTCCTTCTTTGCAATTATATAACCATTGAACTCCCATTAACGTGTTAGAGACGAGGTTTTTATGCGTTAACATAACTCCTTTCGGAAATCCGGTTGTTCCTCCTGTGTACTGTAAAAGAGCTAGATCATTTTCAGGATCACAAGGCACCTCAACATTCGTATTCACTTCTTTTTCTACTGAATTCCAAAGATGAATCGTTTCACTCTCTGATACTTTCACAACTAAATTCGACTGTTTTTTCTGCACAAATGGATACAATAGATTTTTAGGGAATGGTAAAAAGTCTGCAATACGAGTTACGATAATATGCTCAATTTTTGTAGCAGATTGAACATTCGTTACTCTTGGAAACACTAAATCGAGACAAAGAATTACTTTTGCTCCCGAGTCATGAAGCTGATATTCTAATTCCCTTTCTGTATACAGTGGATTGGTTTGTACTACGATACCTCCCGCAAGTAATGTACCGTAATAACCAATTACAGCTTGCGGACAATTCGGCAACATAATAGCAACTCGATCACCCTTTTCCACACCGAGTTTTTGAAGATAATTTGCAAACCGCTTCACCTTATCATGGAAGTCCGAAAACGTAATATCCTTCCCTAAAAAGTGAAGCGCTTTCTTTTCTGGGTAGCGAGAAGCCATCTGTTCTACATATCTATGAAGCGGCTGAATATCATAAGAAATCGTACTCGGAATTTCCTCTGGATAACTTTTCAACCATGGTTTTTCCACCTTCATTCCCCCTTCAAATACATAAAAAATAAATGAATGTTCATTCATGATGGTTATTTTCATTATATTATAGTCACCATAACGTTACAATCATAATATTCTGACTTTTATATAACTATGCTTTACTTCATTAACTTCTTATTATATGTAGAAACTCTCTTAATCTTAAAAGAGTAAGAGAGTTTGTCATTAACTTAATCTTATAATTGTTAATACCGCTCCTGGGGTAGTTGTTGATAATGTCACAACAGCTAACAAACCAAATAATTGTAAGCTAATAGCATCTCCTGCTGCAAGAGTTGTAATAATTGTTGCACTAAATGATGTGGTTGCTACCGCAGGAGAATTTATCGTCCCAGCAAGTGCCCCTCCATTAATTGTAATCCGTGAACTGACTAATAATGAAGCCGTTATATTAATTGTATATGAAATATAATAATTACCAGCATTTGCAACCGTAAATACTGTGTTTCCACCAGAAACAGTAATTCCTGGACCGATGTTTTGATTATTCGGAAGCGGGACATTCGTTCCACCAAGAACTACCGATATCGCTGTTCCCGACGTATTATTTGCAAATGCATATGTCGCCGTGATACTTGTACCTGTAGCCCCGGTTGAACCCGTTGAGCCCGTCGCTCCTGTTGCTCCTGTCGGACCGGTTGAACCCGTCGTTCCCGTTGGACCTGTTGAGCCTGTTGAGCCTGTTGCTCCCGTTGGGCCTGTCACTCCTGTTGGGCCTGTTGCTCCTGTTGAACCTGTTACTCCCGTCGCCCCCGTTGGGCCTGTTGCCCCTGTTATTCCTGTCGCTCCCGTTGGGCCTGTTGCTCCTGTTATTCCTGTCGCTCCCGTTGGGCCTGCGCCACCTGTTGCTCCTGTTGCCCCCGTCGGACCGGTTGGACCAACCTTAGGAACTGTCCCATCGCAACTAAAACAGCATGAATCAACATGTACACCATTTTGATTATTACACCCACAATATCCATTTACGTTATTGCTCCATGAAGACATGTTGATCACTTCCTTTACATTCGATCTTTTTAGCGCAATCACCGACTTAAAAAACACCTATCTAAATAACAAAGAAATACTTTGCCTAGTCGGGGATAAAACACAGATTTCCTCCATACATTCTAGTAATTATTACATGCGATTCACTCTCCTTTTGCTTGTACTTTCGCCTTATCTCCACAGACTATTAACAATACACATTACACTATCGTACACAGCCACTTTCCCATTTAAACTTTCCACATTCGCCAATATTTTTAGTAAAGCGGCTTATTCTTCATAAATAGCGACTATAATATATAAAAATTCGTATAATTCGTTATTTTTCGTCAAAATTTTAAAAATATATTGACACTTAAAATACCCTCATAGTATGATTTGGGTGTTGTAATTGATAACCATTTTCACTTATGGTACTAGTTACAAAAAACACTTAATTTGGGGGCAGAAGATGAAGAAAATTCTCAGTATTTTCATAGTAGTTCTTCTATTCGCTGTTGGATGCGGACAGCAAAAAGAGGAGAAAAAAGAAACAAAAGCGGACAATAAAAATCAAGCTATAACAATTAAACACGCTGAAGGGGAAACGAAGTTAGATAAACCAGCAAAAAAAGTAGTTGTACTTGAGTGGGTATATTCTGAAGACTTATTAGCACTTGGTGTTCAGCCAGTAGGGATGGCAGACATTAAGAATTATAATAAATGGGTAAATACAAAAACAAAACCTAGTAAAGATGTTGTAGATGTAGGGACACGTCAACAACCAAACTTAGAAGAAATTAGCCGTTTAAAACCAGACTTAATTATTACAGCTTCATTCCGTGGTAAAGCAATTAAAAATGAATTAGAGCAAATTGCACCAACAGTTATGTTTGATCCATCAACAAGCAATAACGATCACTTTGCTGAAATGACAGAAACATTTAAACAAATTGCAAAAGCAGTTGGAAAAGAAGAAGAAGGTAAAAAAGTATTAGCTGATATGGATAAAGCATTCGCTGATGCAAAAGCAAAAATTGATAAAGCAGACTTAAAAGATAAAAACATCGCAATGGCACAAGCATTTACTGCTAAAAACGTACCAACATTCCGTATCTTAACTGAAAATTCTTTAGCTTTACAAGTTACAAAAAAATTAGGTCTAACAAATACTTTTGAAGCAGGAAAATCTGAGCCAGATGGTTTTAAACAAACAACTGTAGAATCATTACAAAGTGTACAAGATTCAAACTTCATTTACATTGTAGCGGATGAAGATAACATTTTTGACACGCAACTAAAAGGCAACCCTGCTTGGGAAGAATTAAAGTTCAAAAAAGAAAACAAAATGTATAAATTAAAAGGCGACACTTGGATTTTCGGTGGTCCTGAGTCTGCAACATCTTTAGCAACACAAGTAGCAGATGTAATGACAGCGAAGAAGTGATTACACGATGAATAGCCTAAAACATACACTTCGAGCAAGTCTTGTATTCGGAGGAGGAGCAGCTCTCTTGCTCCTCCTTTTCTTTATTCATATCGGACAAGGTCAAGCAAACATTTCCTATAGTATGATTATTGATGCTCTTATCTCACCGAACCAATCGCTAGAACATCAAACTTTAATCATGCTTCGATTACCTAGAGCTGTAATTGCCATTTTAGCTGGAGGCGCTCTTGCTGCATCAGGGGTTATTTTACAAACGTTAACGAAAAATCCACTTGCTGAATCCAGTACAATGGGTATTCACTCTGGCGCATATTTCTTTCTAGTAGCGGCTACAATTTTCTTACCGAAAGATTTACAAATTAATTCTCTTCTGTTCACATTTATCGGTGGTGCTATTACTGCTTTATTTGTATACCGTATTTCTGGTGGAAAAAAGGGAACCCCACTTAGAATGGCATTAGCTGGTATGGTCGTTACATTAATGCTCTCTGCCTTTACCGGAACGATGCAGCTTTTCTATGAAAATGAAACAGCTGGTTTATTTTTATGGGGAGCTGGCTCTCTTATTCAAAATAACTGGGATGGCGTTCAATTTGCTTTTCCATTTATCATTATTTCTTTCCTAGTTTTACTATTTATGTCTCGTAAACTCAACATTCTCTTACTTGGTGATGATGTTGCTATTTCTCTTGGTGAAAAAACAGCAGTAACACGTCTTATCGCCTTCATTGCTGCAATCTTTTTAACAGCAGTAATTGTTACTGTTGTTGGACCAATTGGCTTTGTCGGCTTAGTTGCACCTCATTTAATGCGCCTTATCGGATACCGTCAACACTTTACTCTTCTTCTCTCTTCTTTCTTATGGGGGGCAGTATTATTGCTTGGAGCAGATGTTGTCGGTAGATTAATAGATCCAACCGGTGCAGAACTTCCTGTTGGGGCAGTCACAGCAATGATTGGATCTCCTTGGCTTATTTACTTAGTGTATCGAATGATGAAGTCGAAACAATATATGAATGATAACGGTGCGAATGCAGCTGGAGCTAGTTCCCGCTATTACTCTTATAAAAAGGTAATCATTATATCTATCACACTTTGTATTGTGACGATTGCTCTTGGTGTTACAATCGGTAGTAACGCTTATATCGAAAGCATTACAAATGTTATATCAGGTCAATTAACACAATTTGACAAAAACATGATGATGAATCTTCGATTACCAAGAATGCTCGTTGCCGCTATTGCTGGTGCATGCCTTGCAATAAGTGGGCTTGTTTTCCAAGGTATATTACGAAACCCACTTGCCGATCCTTCTATTATTGGTATTTCATCAGGAGCTGGTGTCGGTGCTTTAACGATTATGTATGTCTTTCCTGCACTTCCTGGTTTCTTCCTACCAATTGGTGCATTTATCGGCGGACTACTTGCAGTTGGAATTGTCCTCTTCTTCTCATGGAAATCAGGATTTAGCCCAACAGCTCTTGCTTTAATAGGAATTGGTATTTCTGCACTTGGCTCAGCAATTATTCAAATCTTTATCGTTAGAGCCAATTTGAATGTTGCCGCTGCTTTAACATGGTTATCTGGCAGTACGTATGCAAGAGGGTGGAATCACTTAGAAAATATCATTCTATATCCATCTCTAATTCTTGTATTCATTATCTTTTTCTTAATAAAACAACTTGACGTTCTCGTACTGGGAGACGATTTAGCAACTGGACTTGGGCAACCAGTAAATAAAACACGTCTTGCTCTGATTGTGCTAGCGACACTACTTGCATCAGTAAATATCGCTGCTGTCGGTACAATTGCCTTTTTAGGCCTTGTCGCACCTCACTTAGCAAGAATTGTTGTTGGTATGAATCATCAAAGACTATTCGTTTGTTCAGCACTATTTGGAGCAATCCTTCTTTCTGTTGCTGACTTACTTGGACGTACAATCGCATATCCGAAAGAAATTCCTTCTGGTTTTGTCGTTGCTGTACTTGGAGCACCTTATTTCTTATGGCTAATGAGGAAGAGTGGGAAGAAAGTTAATTAAAAAGGAGGCTTCGTTTTAGAAGCCTCCTTTTTATATACTAAATAAAGTGAAACTTTAATTAGTGGGGGGGGGGGCTTCATCCCCACTGATTATTAACCCAAACCAATTGGGCTTTTATGAGCAGTGGATCTCCCACCTAACTTCTTTGCTCCAGCCGAATCTTGAGGTGGGAATTTTACTGCAGGTGAATAGCGGGATAAATTACTCTGATCTCACTAATTTCACAGATTTAGTCCCTCCCATAAACTCATGATGTACAGTTAATGTGTTCTCCTCAAGTTTCAAATCAACCTTCTGTTTTCTTTCTCCCATTAAAAATACAAGCTCTATGGAAATAATCCCTTGGTCCACACTTAATATTCGAAAGTCTCCTATAGTAGTCCCTTTCCCAAAAATATTATGTTCCATAAATTCTCCGCCTGTTTTCTCACTATTAATAGATTCTATTTCCAACCCAACTGGCCTGTCTGTACTTTCTGATGACATCCAAGACCCCTTTAACTTTCCAATATCAGCCTCTTTTTTCTTTTCATTTTTTAACTCTTCCTCTTTTTTCTTAACTTCTGCTTGTTGAGTTAGTAAGCCATCTATTTGCTTATTCAGCTCTTCGGCCCGTTGATTTTCCGAAATAAATTGTTGATTTTGGCCAGTATCGTTAACAATTTTATTTACTATCCCTTTAGCCTCTTCATACTTTTTATCATTCTTTAACTTCTCTGCCTTTTCCAATTGACCTATATATTGACCTTTTAACTCTTTATGCTCTATGAGCGAATCTTTTTGTTCTTTCGCTTGACTTTGAAGGATTGCGGAACCATCTTTCATCTTTTCTACTTCTTGAAACAAACCTATTGCTTGTTCTATATTTCCACTCGATTTCTCTTTTATCGAACTTATCATCTTAGTAGTTTGGTCTTTTAATACCTTTGCTTCTTTATCATCCTTTTTCTCTTCTAATGCTAGCTCAAATGATGCTACTGCCGTGTCATATTCTTTACTCGCTAACGCCAATTTCCCTTGATCCATTGCTTTTTTATAGATTTCATTGCTACATCCTACCATTAAAAATAAAATTATGATTCCTAAAATCAATCTTTTCATAATATCCCCCTAAATTAATATAATTCTATATACACTCAATAGTATCATAAAATTTATATATAAAATTTTAAATACCATCATTAAAACATAAAGGGAACTTGTCATTTCTTCTCGAACTTAATCTATGAACATAAGTAGAGGGGGATAACAATAATGTACCAAACAATTGACGGCTTCTTGCAATCATGGACATACGAAGCAGAGTCTACTCAGAAAATGCTTGATTCATTAACCGATGCATCTTTATCACAAGAAATTGCACCTGAACATTGGACGTTAGGTAGAGTTGCTTGGCACATCGTGACGGCAATTCCTGTTATACTATCTGGCACAGGGCTAAAGTTTGAAGGAGAATCGAAAGATTATCCTGTTCCAACTTCTGCAAAAACAATTGCAGATGAATACCGTAAAGTAAACGCGGCTTTTGTTGAAACACTTCAAAGTAAATGGACTGATAAAGACTTAGCTACTATTAATGACTTCTTTGGTCGCCCTATGCCGAATTCTATATTTTTAATGACACTCATTAATCATCAAAATCACCACCGCGGACAAATGACGGTTTTAATGCGACAAGCTGGCTTAACAGTTCCTGGCGTATATGGCCCCGCAAAAGAAGAATGGGCTGCGGCTGGAATGGAAGCTCCTAAAATGTAACGACAAAAAAGACAAGATGTTTACATATCTTGTCTTTTTCTGTAACTTGTTTCATGTGAAACTATTTTTTCTTAATGGTTGTTTTATGGAAAAGATAGGTTAAAATGAATACATATTACGAAGAGGAGTAACCAAATTGAATACAAAAAATAAAAAAATAGCTATGGGAACTATTTTACTAACTTCTCTTATTGGAGTTATTAGTGTATCTCTTTATTTCACCTATTATGGTACCCCTTGGGGAAAACAAGTAGCAATTACGGACTCAAAAGAGTATATTACAAAATATTTTAATCTAGATGCAGAAGTCAAAAATACTTCTTACGATGCTAAAATGAATAGCTATGCAATCTCCTTTGAAACAAGTACCGACGGCGAGTTTACTATCGAATATAAAAGTCCTAATAACTTTAACATTTCTCCAGAAGTGCAAAAGTATTTAAGCACACACTCTAAATTTACAGAGTAGTAACGAAGCATACATATACAAAAAAGAGTTGGTGTAACACCAACTCTTTTTCACATATTCTTATCATACAGTTATATCTTCCTTCTCTATATTTTTAATGCCGTAATATGCAATTACAACTCCAATTGCTGCAAGTGCTAGTTGAAGGGGAAGAAAAGTTGCTGTAGAAAACGCTGGGTTGCCATTATTCATTGCAATTGTGACAACGATAAGAGATGAAACAATTGTAGTTGGCACGGAACGTTTACGCATTCCGAAATATAATGGGATTAAACTCATCCCCGCAGTTGCAATGGCTAAAGGAACTAGTTTTATTCCTTCTTGCATCAATTGATCTACTGTGAATGAATTAGGAAGAATTGAAAAATAACTATCTATCCCAAAGAAAATTCCTACTACTAAAATGTTAGATACAATAACTGTTATAAATGTTACTGTCGCTGTAATAGCCAACTTACTAGCCATGATCTTCTTTCGGTTAATGGGATAAGAAAACATGATTAGTATTGTTTTATTTTTATATTCACCAATTATTAGCCTTGCGATTAATACACTACCAAAAACAATAAACGTTGCTCTTACTATTGTGCTAGCCATTAACAATATCGTCTCTGGATTCCTTATTTCTGCATCACCTTCTACTTGAGCGATGATGCTCACAAAGATCATTAATGCCAGTATAACAATATTTGCAATAATTGCTCTCTTCACGTACCAACCAAGCTTAAACTTTTTCAATTCTAGCTTCATTAAATGTAGCATGATAGTGTCCTCCTTCCTCCTAAGATTTAATCAATATAAATGACTCCTGTTTCACTTAAAATCTTCGCTTCATTTTTTGCATCACCAATCGTTCCTATTTTTATTTTTTCTGTATTTTTATCTTTCTTAAGTCCTTTTAAATCCACTATTACATCAGCTGAATTACTTTTAGCCATAAGCTTCAATGATGCTGGGACACCTTTATACCGTACGCCAATATCCCCTGATTTTGTTTCTATAAATAATGATTTTCCTTCTGTCATATCTTTCAGTAATACTTCCCCAGATGTTGAAGTGATGTTCACATTTTCGTTTTTTACATTTTTCACATAATTATCGCCAGTAGTAGAAGTTATATTTACTTCTTGTAATGAACTATCTTTTAACATCAAATCCCCACTTTCGGATATGAATTCACCCTTCTCTGCCGATAGTCCTGTAATCATTCCATCTCCAGACTTGCCTTTTGTCACGATACTTTTTACTACTATATCGTTTATTTTCACATCACCCGATTTATTATTGACTACAATTTTGTCTATTGCTTTCCTCGGAATAGCTATACATATACTATTTTTCTTCCTAAACGTAAAACCATTAAAAAATTTGGTCACCTTTTGTTTTTGCTTAATCACAATTTTATTTTCGTCATTTTCTATTTTGACGGGATCTATCTTTTTATCTACTTGTTGACCTTGAGCGGAAATTACTATTTTATTAGCGTCTGTACTTTTAAATTCAATATTCCAGTTTTCATTGTCTACTTCTATTTCTTTTATATTATTGAGGGTGTTGCAAAACTCATAAATATCCAAAAATGAATGCATAAAGAAACCCGTTTTCCTGGAAGAATGATAGTA
>NZ_JBNPJZ010000222.1:0-715 GCF_050312695.1 Bacillus sp. AF62
TTAATGAATCCATCTGTTTTATTTTTATTCTCAAAAATAATGGGTATTCCATTATCCGTTGAAGAATGTGCAAAAAGAACATAATCATCTAACACCCAAGGCTCAAACGTCACCCCACCTTTATGAGGTAGATTCTTATCTCTTACATAATAGGGCGTGTTATATTGCAATCTTTCTCCATTTTTTGTTACAGGATCCGAATCATCTGCAGCCAACATTGTTGTAGGAAATGAAGTTATCACACTCGCTACCATTATTACACGGATTAAGTGTTTTTTCATGTTTCCAACCCCCTCATCTCTTTTTCAATTCACTATATCCAAAAACAAAAGTATACAATCAGACTGTTATAATCAGACGCATATTTGCAGCTGTATCATCGTTAATAACTTATTTACCAGTAACAACGTTGAATCACTTTCCGGTAACCCCACTCAATGGAAATGCAGTATTTTTATCAAAGTCCACAATCTGAATTAATTTAGCCCCGTTTACTTTATAATGTGTAGAAATTGTTTTTCCATTTGCATCCTTTATCCAACTAGGCATAAAAATACTTTGAATCGTGTTCTGCTCATCCACTATAAAAACATCGCCTGTATCTTGTTCTCCTCCCATATATTCTGCAAAGGTAACTAACTTCCAGCCATTTGGCATATGGACTGTAAATTCATACTCTTTTGGCGCTACATTATTTTTTATGTGAATGAAAGAT
>NZ_JBNPJZ010000223.1:0-701 GCF_050312695.1 Bacillus sp. AF62
CAATTACGACGGTATAGGTTTCGTATTTAGTAGACAAGACAATTACATCGGAATCGATATTGATAAGTGTGTTGTGGACGGTAAAACGAATGTATTTTCAACAGAGATTATCGATACATTAGACAGCTATACAGAATTTTCACCATCAGAGAAAGGCATTCATATCATCATCAAAGGTAGCCTTCCACAATCTGTTTTAGGAACAGGACGAAAAAATACAAAACATGGTTTAGAAATTTACTCATACGGTCGATTCTTTACTTTCACTGGGAATCGTGAAAATTCAAATGATGTGTATGATCGTACAGATGAGTTAGCGGAAGTATTTGAAACATACTTTGATGATAGCGACATTCAAGGTCGAGTAAATCTAGCTGACTTTGAAAAAGATGAAATTAAGATTTCGAACGAAGCATTATGGGAAAGAATGTTTCGGAGTAAGAAAGGCGATGACATACGCTCTTTATTTAACGGTAATGTAAAGAATGGTGACCATTCCGGAAGCGATCAGTCTTTATGTAACTATTTAGCGTTTTGGACAGGGAATTCCGCAACCCGAATGGATTCTATGTTCCGCGAGAGTGGACTAATGCGTGATAAATGGGATGTGATCCATTTTAGAGATACAAATGAAACATATGGGGAACGAACGATTGCAAATGCGATTTCTTCCACACCTACAACTATTTTAGATAATCAAG
>NZ_JBNPJZ010000224.1:0-695 GCF_050312695.1 Bacillus sp. AF62
TTTGTATTATCTACTTGCGTTTTAAGTTCTGTAAGAGTCTGTTTCGTCCCCTCAGCTGTTGTCTTAATCTCGTTTGTCTTCTGCTCCAACTGTGACAAGCCTTCATTCGTTTTCGTTAGCTCAGATTTCTCTGCTTTTTGTTTAAGAGCCTCATTTGTTTGACTCATAGATGTGTTAATATCTTGGAACTTTTTAACGTTACCATTCTTATCAGTTTCATAGATTTGTTTACCAATAAATCCATTGTTAATTTCCTCTTTTGTAAACACTCCAGATTTATCAGCTTTATCTTTTAACTGTGTATGAATCCATGTTTGATCCACTTTTCCATTAACTTGCTTTTGAACATCCACTATTTGTCCAGCTATTTCTTGCGCTTTACCTTCCACACTTTGAACCTTTTGATTCAATTCTGTTTTAGCTGTTTCAATATCTTCCTTAACCTCTTTAATACTTTGCTTTAATGGTCCTGTATCTGGAGTAACCCTTTGCCATTGACCACCTTTCCAAAGTTTCTGCACCTTATTTTCAGGATCAGAACTATCTATCCACAAAGTTTTTCCATCACGTAAATTCTCAGTAGGAGCCGTTGGTTGTTCGATAATATCAACCATGTTTTGCTCCATATATTTCTGTGTTGTTTCTGCCAAATCTTTTGCTGTTTGACTTTCTTTTTGAGCCTGATCAGCTTTATC
>NZ_JBNPJZ010000225.1:0-691 GCF_050312695.1 Bacillus sp. AF62
CTTGAAAATAGCAGACAGAGTTGCTTATTGGCAGGTGTAGCGATTTTATTAAAAAGATTTTAAACAGGTTCTAAGATGAGAAATAACTGGGACACTTTTATAAGCATCTCGTGAATTTCATATGCTTCTTCTATTAATCCGTCGACAGAAACCTGCTGAAGGATAGACTCAATTCGGCTCATTTTCCAATCAATTTCTTGTAATAATTGTGTAGAATTTCCAGACCACGATTTGTCCACTATAACCCCTCTCCTGTCTTCTATATCTATGTGTATCCAACTTACTTCTATTTTTTCATGTTACTATGGAAAAATAGAAAAGCATTCTGTTCTATTCATTTTATAATTGAATATTTTCACATCTATAAATTCGTTTGCCATTTTTCAAAATCATGCGGTCTTTTATATATCCATCTATACATTGTCCTAATTCTTGATTTAACATTACTTCTATTTCACCGCTGTCTTGTATTTTACTTGTTAACAAAGTGGGTTGCTTACTTAACGAGCAATACAATTGTAACGTTTCAGCTAAAGATGTCACTAATGGTCTCAACAGGACATCATATTGCGGAAGCATATCAGCAGTGATTTGTTCATGTGAACTACCCGCCGCTTAACGTCCTAACGGACGGTTTGAAGTGGGGGCTTCTCGGTTAGTCGTTACTTTTGGTAGCTAACGAATTCGTCCT
>NZ_JBNPJZ010000226.1:0-681 GCF_050312695.1 Bacillus sp. AF62
TTTAAAAAGATCATCAAATTTTATTGCTTCATTTGGAATAATTGTATAATTATTATAAGCTGTAGAAGAGAGAGTATTATAAGGAACTGGATATAACTCATTTAATGTTGCCATTGTTTCACTCCTTCAAATTCATAGAAATTGTAACACAAAGACAATATATGATATGTTTTTGGTTTCTTGAACCAAGTTATTTAAAAATGTGGAAGTACCTATGGAAAAAGCATATACAATTCATAAAAACAGTGGATAGTAGTAACGCATTTATAAGATAATTATATTCTTATCTATAGATGAAATCCTTATGAATCACCTTTGGTAAAAAGCAATTTGTAATGCCATATGTATAAATGTAGAACAAGGTAATCGACAAAATCTAAAACAGGTTAAAAAGATTATGAACCATTTTCTTTGCTCATACATAGCTATTTAATATAATCCCATTGCATCAGCATCTTCTTTAGATATTTGATAATACACACCTGGAACAAAAGAGCTGTCTATTGTCTTCGTAGGTGGATTTTTTGTTCCAGTATCTTCTAACCAATTGTAAAAAATAATGGGTGTTTTTTTGTTATGTACATCAGAAGAGAGTGTATCAGACTTTTTTCGCATTCTAGATAACTTGATATTATCGCTGTAAATCTTCGTAAATAAAGCTTGTACATTGTCCGTAAGAAT
>NZ_JBNPJZ010000092.1:0-676 GCF_050312695.1 Bacillus sp. AF62
ATTGGATTTGTAGAAAAACCAATTACGACAAAAATCGGTGAACAAAAAGTAAAAGTGGAAACGAAAGATCGCTTTGGTAATAAAAAGGTGACAGAAGTTCCATTAGAAGTGATTTACGGTGATAGTATTATGTTCTTTGGTACAAGTTATGGAGGAACAAATATTAAATCGGTTGTCACGTTAAATCATGAAGAAAAGAAATTCAGTACAACAGATTCAGAAGGTCCAATGCATACTTCATTTGCAGATGAGAAGTATATGGCGATGACTGTATACGATAAAGATGGAAAAGAGAAGAAAACTCTATCAGTAAAAGCATCTGAAAATACAAAAGGATTTGCGGAACAATTCAACGAAATGACGTTTGAATATGGAGATATAGTAAAAGTATATCAAAAAGAGTTTGATAGATTTAAAGTAAATAAAAATAATGAACTAGTGGATACACAGTATGGTGTTCATGAAGTGATCTTTAAAGTGACAGAGCAAGGTTTCGAGAGAATGGAAGCTCAACAAGAAGTAACCGTAGTACCGCAAAAAGTAGTAATTGGGACAGAAGTTGAAAAATTAAATGCAAAAGATTTTGTTCAAGTAAAAGGTGGAGAAGTAATTGGATTTGTAGAAAAACCAATTACGACAAAAATCGGTGAACAAAAAGTAAAAGTGGAAACGAAAG
>NZ_JBNPJZ010000227.1:0-670 GCF_050312695.1 Bacillus sp. AF62
AAATCTTTGGTTTAACAGCATAAATTTCAATTCCGTTAGGAATCGTTTGTTCATTTTTCATAAACCCACTATTTTTGTACCAGAGCCATTAGAAATGCTAAAACAACCGTAAGGGAAAAAGAACGTACGTTTTGGAGGCTGCATAATTAAATTTATCTGTGTCCATTTTATTGACTTAATATCAAAAATTGTAAACGATCTTATTTTTTATCAATCGAACAGGCTATATGAATTTTTTGATATCTAATACATAATTACAGATTTTCATACAAAAAATAAGAAATTTGAAAACTTTTTTGTGCTTTGTCCATACTCTTATCATGTAGACTAGTATTAGCATCAAGAATTGTCCGTTTTCCGGACAATTCTATTCGTGTTTATATATATCTACAATGTTACAGTAATAATTAAATTTCAATCATTCTGTGTGTGTATCTCTTTAACTATTTCTTTAAATATATCTAATCTACTCAATAATCCTTAGTCTTAATCTGGAGATTATTCCCATTGGTTATGTTGTACGCTATCAATCGCATTTTAACTATACTGAAGAGGTTGTGAAACCAAAATACTTATATCATGTTATGCAACAAAAAATGTTCCGGTCCTTTGTCTTTTAAGTATCATTATTTATTTTGATGAAGGGAAGAATCTTTCTTAACTAATTGTA
>NZ_JBNPJZ010000228.1:0-667 GCF_050312695.1 Bacillus sp. AF62
AGAACAGTCCGCTTTACTTGCTAATGTCTCAGCCGAAATTTTGCATATACCATTTCCTGAAAGTAAGTAAATAATATAATCCATCACATCTTTTCGTTTAGATCGAGAAGGAAATAAACTTTCAAAACTTTGATTCGTATCGTTAATATGGTTTCTAATATCATCAATGATTTCATTTTTCTTTTGAGAACTTAATCGATTTTGTTGCATATATTTTTGAACATCTGCATTATAGGCAGTTAGTTTTTTCATAAGGGCTCGTCTCCTTTAAAAGTAAAAAAGCAACAGTATGCCACAAGATGTAAGCAAACTGTTGCTAGGAGACCCTTATGTACGGTAAAATGGGGTACATAAAGAGTTACAGCAAGTGTTTGCCTATCTAGGTTAGGCGGACGGTTAATAAAGTGTCTCACCACTTTATTAACACGCTGTGCTCTTTTAGTTTTTGTTAGTTTTATTTTGAGTTTTTGAGGTAACAAATTGGTCACAAATAACCGGAAAAGTGTTGCTATTTATAAATTTGGATATAGTGCAAAATTGCGTAATATAGCTGTTTTATGCGCTTTTAAGAGAATAAGGTTTTGTAATTTATTTATGACGGGATTAAAACCAGATATTCTTGAACCGATGGTAGATTTAATTAAAGAAGTTGAGCCTGGATATAGCG
>NZ_JBNPJZ010000229.1:0-666 GCF_050312695.1 Bacillus sp. AF62
TGATAAATTATATCGTCCAAAGGACTTAGACCGAGCGCATCAATTTTCTTTTGTACCTCTGTTTCAATATGTTCCATCTTCTCCACTCCTCGTCTTATCTGTTCTCATTCAAATACCATTTGGGCATTTGCTAATTTATATTCATTTTTATTGGTATACAAAACCAAAATTAACAAATAATAAGAGTGGATGAAGAACTTTCACTACGGCTTTGTACATTGAATGACCCCAATTAGCTATTCTACATCTTTGAAATGTATGAATATGTATGCGCTTCATCCTTTCAGTTACTCCATGAAGGATAAGGAACATGTTGTATACTTCCTATTAAACCTACACCATTATTTCCCTTTGTTATAAATTATACAACTGTTCTTTATCCCTTCCCTTTTACATTTGTAAAAGGTTATATTTACGATTCTAGACTTGTCTGTTTCTTGTTATAGTAAAAGTACCCTAACATTCCGAATACCAATTATGGTTATAATGGACTTTTTTTACACTTCATATGCACAGTTGCTTATCTCACACAGATGATGCTGCAGCTGTGCTTTTCATTTCTTTCTACTTCTTTAAAAATTCATCCATAGTTTTATCTAACAAACTAACCATCGCTTCTCTTCTTTGCTTTGGTGTTGTATTGTCTTCCAACCCATTAAAGATTGG
>NZ_JBNPJZ010000230.1:0-654 GCF_050312695.1 Bacillus sp. AF62
TAACGGTAAATATGACAAACGTTTTAGATGGAAAAGAATTAGCGAACGGAAGTTACGCATATACGACAAAGCTTCAAAATCGTGACCAAAAAAGAAGGGCGGAATTTTAAGGGTGGTGAGCAAGTTGGGGAAACTCGGTTTTACTTTTAATAAAATCAGAAAAGATTATATTCAAATGCTAGTTGGAAGAAAACGCCCTTCCTGGGCTCCAGTTAAAAGAAAATTAGTAAGGGTCCCTCATCGCGCAGGGGCTCTTTTTCTTCATACAGAAACGGAGGAACGTCGTATTGATGTTCCTCTTGTCATTAAGGCAGCAAAAGATATGGCGGATTTACAAAAGATAAAAGAAGATGTAGCGGATTGGCTATATACAGAGCAACCAGCTGAACTTGTTTTTGATGATGAATTAGATAGGACGTATCTAGCATTCATTGATGGTTCTGTAGACCTGGATGAAATAGTGAATAGAGGTAAAGGTGTTATTACTTTTGTTTGTCCAATGCCATATAAATTAGGAAAACAAAATACTTATTCGTTCTCTCAAAATGGTTCTACTGAAGTAACTGCTGCTTTTGTCAATCAAGGGAATATAGAAGCACCTGCAATTATTGAAATCGAAGCACAGAAACCAAGTACATTTTTAGATGTGTGGTT
>NZ_JBNPJZ010000098.1:0-82677 GCF_050312695.1 Bacillus sp. AF62
ACTTGTATAATTATGTATCATAGAAAATATCCTTTTTTGTACAGATTATACCATAGATTCTAAACAGGTTCTTAGGTTTTAGCTCTGAATAATAAAGATAGTTAAATCACTAAATGGAGGAGCAGGTCAATTTTGTTCCTTGTATAGTAAATTGTTACCTATCTCTATTGAAGGTTGTATGGCAGGTAACAGTAGCAGTTGTAGCGAAATGCAGCAGAGACAAAGGCTCTTTGTCAAACGGGACTGATGAATGTATTTGGCAAGTAAAAAATGGTTCTTCCCGGAGTTAGTTGAAAAGTCTCATTCTCTCCAAAAGTAGAATCTTTGTCCGCAATGTGGAGAATTTGCATCGACCATACATGATTCTTTTAATAAGCTTTAACTTGTTTATGCTCCCTTCGGCAAGACCATTATTATTCTCATAAGTTACCGCATTTCTGACAGCTTCAATATCCCGGGCTAATCCATTCGTAAAGCTCTTAAACTCTTGTATATTAGTATTCTTAATTTTCTTAATGCAATGGTCGAGATTCTCAACACTCTTTGTGGTGAAGATGTTTTTAAACTCCCATGTTAAGTCATAACCTATTTTTACAATAGGGTGTTCTTCGTAATTATTGTTGGTATTATGACGTATGTACAGGCATATTATTTAACGTGGATGATTCCATAAGCGACAAAAGAAATAAACTTTGCATTTTTCAGATTATCGTGTATGATGGGAAAGTATTGAAAATTAAATCAGTGATAAACTAGGGGTGCCTAACGTATGCGTAGGCTGAGAGAGAAGCGCGTGATCTTCTTAACCCTTTGGACCTGATCTGGCTCGTACCAGCGTAGGGAAGTTAACGGCTTTACATAATGATGTCTTTTATGAGCCAGGTCCTTATTTTTTTATGGACCTGGCTCTTTTTATTTTGGCATGCGCTGGCCATATCTCGTCCTTGTCACGAACAGGGGAGGAAACAAAGGTTATGAAACAGTCTGTTTCAGCTGAGCAAATTGAATTGAAATCGAGTTTACCAGGGAGTAAGAAAGTATATGTGGATGGACCACGCGCAGGCATGAAAGTGCCGATGCGTGAGATTGAACAAAGCGAAACGAACGGCATCCCAAATCCTCCAGTCCGTGTGTATGATACGAGCGGTCCTTATACGGATCCGTCGTATAAAGTGGAGCTGGAAAAGGGAATTCCAACGCCGCGTCATTCTTGGATCATGGAGCGCGGGGATGTAGAGGCATATGAAGGGCGCGAGGTGAAACCAGAGGATGATGGTGTGAAAGTGGCTTCGAAACATACACCTGTTTTCCCGCAAATGGATCGCCAGCCGCTTAGAGCGAAGCAAGGTGCAAATGTTACGCAAATGCATTATGCGCGTAATGGCATTATTACGTCTGAGATGGAATACGTTGCAATTCGTGAAGGAGTAGAGCCGGAGTTTGTTCGTAAGGAAATTGCGGAAGGGCGTGCTATTTTACCAGCGAATATTAATCATCCAGAAGCTGAACCGATGATTATCGGGCGTAACTTCCATGTGAAGGTAAACGCGAATATCGGAAACTCTGCTGTATCTTCTTCTATTGCAGAAGAAGTAGAAAAGATGACGTGGGCTACTCGCTGGGGTGCAGATACGATTATGGATTTATCTACAGGTAAAAACATTCATACGACGCGTGAGTGGATTATTCGTAATGCGCCTGTACCAGTTGGAACTGTGCCGATTTATCAAGCGCTTGAAAAGGTAAATGGAATTGCAGAAGATTTAACGTGGGAAGTGTACCGTGATACGTTAATTGAGCAAGCGGAGCAAGGCGTGGATTACTTTACGATTCATGCTGGTGTATTACTTCGTTACATTCCAATTACTGCAAAGCGTACGACAGGTATCGTTTCGCGTGGTGGTTCGATTATGGCGCAGTGGTGTTTATTCCATCATAAAGAAAACTTCCTATATACTCATTTTGAAGAGATTTGTGAAATTATGAAGCAGTACGATGTTTCGTTCTCTCTTGGAGATGGATTACGTCCAGGATCGATTGCAGATGCAAATGACGAAGCACAATTCTCTGAGCTTGAAACACTTGGTGAATTAACGAAAATTGCTTGGAAACATGATGTGCAAGTTATGATCGAAGGACCTGGACACGTACCGATGCACTTAATTAAAGAGAATATGGAGAAAGAGCTTGATATTTGTCAGGGCGCGCCGTTTTATACACTTGGGCCACTAACGACAGATATTGCACCAGGTTATGACCATATTACATCGGCAATTGGAGCTGCAATGATTGGTTGGTTTGGAACGGCGATGCTTTGTTATGTAACGCCGAAAGAACATTTAGGTTTACCGAATAAAGATGATGTACGCACGGGTGTTATTACGTACAAAATTGCAGCGCATGCGGCTGATCTTGCAAAAGGACATAAAACGGCTCATCAGCGTGATGATGCACTTTCAAAAGCACGTTTCGAATTTTGTTGGCGCGATCAATTTAATTTATCTTTAGATCCTGAACGTGCGATGGAATATCACGATGAAACGTTGCCTGCAGAAGGGGCAAAGACAGCTCACTTCTGTTCAATGTGTGGACCGAAGTTTTGTAGTATGAGAATTTCACATGATATTCGTGAATATGCAAAAGAAAATGATTTAGAAACGACAGAAGCAATTGAAAAAGGAATGAAAGAGAAAGCAGAAGAATTTAAAGAAGCTGGTAGTCATTTATATCAATAACACGTTACACCTCTTTACTTGATTGATCACACTGTAGTACCTAACTTTATTATAGAAGGAAGCCCCATTTGCTAAGACGGTAGCAAATGGGGCTTCTGTTGTTTATCCCGCTATTTGTGGGCAGTAAGACCCCCGCCTCAAAATTCAGCGGAAGCAAAGAAGTTAGGTCAGGGTCGGGCTGCCCGTAAAAGCCCGATTGGTGAAGGCTAATAATCAGTGGGGGATGAACAAAACCCCCACTGATTAAAGTTTCACTTTATAAGGCGAAGAAGAGATGTACCCAGTAGAATAAGAGGAATAGTGTGACGACTGTTGTGAGCGGGATAACGATAAGGGATACACTTAAATAGTCTTTCCATTTTACTTTAATTTTGTTTTGTTTCAGAATATACATCCAAATGAGTGAAGCTAGTGTACCAATTGGTAGTAATAGTGAACCGATGTCACTACCAATGATGTTTGCAAGATAGATTGTTTTTAATGTGACTGGATCTAGTCCCATTTCTGTTAATGTAATTGTACCAATCATAAGGGCAGGATGGTTATTGAAGACGTTAGAGAGGATGGATACAAGTCCACCCATTGCAAAGCTAGCATAGAGTAGATGCTGATTCACAATTGGCTCGAGCCATTGTACAAGTGCAGCTGTTAATCCTGCGTTGTGGAGTCCGTAAATAATGACGTACATAGAGAAGGCGAAAATTAAAATGTGCCACGGTGTCTTTTTCAAAATGTCGACAGGATTTGTTCGTAAGTAGTACCATCTCCAAATGAGAAGAACGAGTGAACCAAGTACTGCAACGATTTCAATTGGGATGGATAAGAAGGATGCAACGAATAGAAGACAGCGCATAAGGAAGACGAAACCTAATACTTTTAACATGAATCTTGTCCGTTTTTGTTTCGTATCAACAGAATTATTTCCTTTTAGTGGATGGAAGTTTTTCGTGAAGAAAATTTCTTCAATATCATATGAAGAAACAGGTAATTTTTTCGGAAGTTTTTTCTTCAAAACTGTATACATGAGCCATGACATAAATAATAAGCCTAATGTTGCAGGTACAAACATCATAGCAGTATGCATATAAAGAGTCATATTAACGATATTTAATGCGATTAAATTTACGATATTACTTACACCAATTGGTGCACTAGATGCCGTAGCGATTAAAGCACCACTTAATAAATAAGGAATTTGCTGATGAGGTTTTAATTGAAGATTTTTTAGAAGAAGAATTAAAATTGGAGTTGTAATTAAAATACTACCGTCGTTATTGAATAAAAGAGTCATGAGAAAACATAATAATTGAATATACCAGTATAAGCGGCGTCCAGAACCCTTTGCTAGATTTGCTAGTTTCGCTGCGGACCAATGGAAAAAGCCGAAGCTTTCTAATATAACTGCCATGACGATGGTCGCTAATATTGTTATGGAAGCACCGCCAATTTTACTTATAATATCCATGACGTCTGGTTTTGATACAAGTCCAGTAATTATGATGATACCAGCTCCGATTGCTGCTGGCCACGCTTCATTTAAACCTCGAGGCCGCCAAAAGATAACGATCATCGTTAAGAAAAATACAATAATAGTAATCCATATTTCAATGCTCATATTTTGCCTACCTTTCTATTTTCCCTTGAATAGATGTAGCTTGTCTCAAGGTTATATTGGTAGTATATTCAGCAAAAAATAAGAAGAACTAGACGTATAACGAGATGAAGCGAATATGTGTTTTTCATGCTAAAGGACAAGTGTCATTAGTAGTGAAATAACTATTGTGATAGGAGTCTATAAATTGATTGGGTAGTAAGTTAGTAAGTGAGATTTATATCGGTGTAACTGAAAATATATCAGCGATTATTGAAATATATCGGCGTAACTCAAAATATATCAGCGATCATTGAAATATATCGGCGCAACTCAAAATATATCAGCGATCATTGAAATATATCGGCGCAACTGAAAATATATCAGCGATTTTTAAAATATATCGACTTATCGACAAAACATGACAAAAGGAGCCCATCCCAAAATGCCTTTTGGAACAGACCCCAAGACTATATTATTTTTCCTTCAAAAAAGTACGATCCTTCAAGAATAAATTCCAGAAGAAAATAAATCCTGGTAATAAAATTGCAATCCCAATTGCGTATAGAATGAGCAGTGCATAGAACGTTTCTGTCGTTGTAAAGCTTGTAAATACAGTTACGTCAGGATAAATAATATAAGGTAAATGCGCGACGCCGTAAGCGTAGCTTGCAAATGCATATTGAGCGACGACAGCTAAAACGGCAATACGGGGGTATCCTAGTGTATTGTACTTTTTGTTTGTCCACCAAAGGGACGAGTATCCGATAACGAATAAAACAATAGAAACTGTAAACCACGGGAATTGCTTTATTAATCCTTGCATAAGCCAATGTGTTTCAGGATCCATTACAACGAGGGCGATGATCGCCGTAACGAGCGTTGCAGGACCAAGGATGATGGCATTTCTTCTATAAATTCTATACGTATCTTCTGAACTTTGTTCTCTCGCAAAATCAGCAAGAAAGAGAGAGGATAGAAATAGTTCAGACGTTATTCCGAAGAGCATATAGCAATAGATAACCGGGCTAGAAAGAAGTTTTCCATACAAGAGTACTTCTTTTCCTTCAGACATTGTAATATAGGCTCCTTCTGTAACGGGTAAAACGGTAATTAATAGTGCTGGAATTAAGAGACCAGTAATACCTGAAATAACCCGAAGAAGGTACTGATATTTCGGCAAGGAGTAAGCAAACACCATAAATGTACTACGTACTGCAACGAGCACTAAAATTAACATAACTGGTACGAACATTACTGTCGCAAGGGTAAAGGCCGCTTTCGGAAAGAAGCCGAGAAATGCGACAACGACGAAGACGAGAAACGTATTTGTTACTTCCCAAGTTGGTGATAAGTACCGATTCGCAAGTTTGGCAGCGAGCGTTGGATGTTTTGCGTATACCATGCCCCAAAAACCAGCGCCAAAATCGATGGACCCTAGTATACTGTATACGAAAATAAGGGCCCATAAGATGATGATTGCAATACTTTCCTCATGCATGAGAATCGCCTCCTTGGTGTTGTAAATCATTCTTTAGTGGATGTCTTCTAAAGAATGTACGTAGAACAAAGACTGTTAAAATAGCGAGTCCAATATATAAAATGATGAACAAAATAAATAAAGGACCGACGAAATCAGCGCGTGTAGCTGCATCGACGGTACGTTGCATACCATAAATTGTCCATGGTTGACGACCGCTACAACTGAAAATCCAGCCGAATTCAATACCGAGCATCATAATTGGTCCGCATGCAGCAGCCCCCAAAAGTAGCCACTTCGGTAGTTCTGTTCCCTTTTTTCGGTAAACGAAGTACCAATATAAGAGCGCAATTGCTGCAACTGCAAAGGTAAACGCAGCAGTGCCGACCATTAAGTTGAATAGTGTATGTGTATAAAATGGTGGCCATGTTTCTTGTGGGAATTCCTTTAAACCTTTTACGACAGTGCTAGGGTCTAGTCCCACTAATAAGCTAAGCATGTTTGGGATTTCAAGTGCATAGTTTAGTTCAAGTGTATTAGGATCCACAACCCCGCCAATGGATAGCGGTGCGTGTGATGTCGTTTCAAATAAAGCTTCAGCAGATGCAAGTTTTTCAGGTGAGTGTTTATGTAAGGCAATCGCTGATTCATGTCCTGAAAGCCACATCGTAGCGCCTGTAATAAATGTAACGACAAGCCCTAATAGCAGCCCTTTTTTATGATAAGCAATTTCACGTGTATTTAAATTTTTCTTCAATAATTTAAATCCAGCGATAGAAGCAATGACAGCCGCACCAGTTGCATAAGCCGTAATAACAACATGGAATGCACTTGTGCCAAAACTTGGATTAAAGAAAGCTTTCCACGGATCAACGTTAAAAACA
Organism: Bacillus sp. AF62; assembly: GCF_050312695.1. Classification (NCBI taxonomy): domain Bacteria; kingdom Bacillati; phylum Bacillota; class Bacilli; order Caryophanales; family Bacillaceae; genus Bacillus; species Bacillus sp. AF62. Next base: position 6,691 of record NZ_JBNPJZ010000098.1, read on the forward strand.
GATCCATCTGGATTCATTGAAAAGCCTGCTGGTGTATTCATCCATGTATTTGCTGATGTAATGAGTACGGCGGATGCCGTGGCACCAAGCATGACGAAAAATAGCGAGATTAATCTCATAAATGGAGGAAGTTTATCAGCTGCATATACGTAAATCGACATGAATAAAGCCTCCAAAAAGAAGGCGAAAATCTCAATTTGGAAGGGAACAGAAATAACTTGCCCAACAATTTTGGCAAAACCAGGCCAAAGAAGTGAGATTTGCACACCAACAATTGTTCCAGTTGGAATTGCTACACCGAGAAGAATAGCAAACGCCTTTGTCCATCTTTTCGCCATAATGGCATAGTCGGAGTCTTTCTTCCAGTGATAGAGTATTTCGCTTATAAAAATCATCAATGAAAGTCCGACGCCAAGTGTTGCAAAGATAATGTGGAATGCTAATGAAGAACCAAAAAATGCTCTTGCTAATGTTACCGTATCCATATGTAAACTCCTCTTCTTTTTTGCCATTATTTTCTGATTGAATTGGAAGATTTATTCAAAAAAACTACCAAAAATATATATGTATTTAAAAAGTGAATATGATAATATAATGTTGTAATATTTTGAATAGAAAGAAATAAATAGTTGGTCATGTTTTGTTTGTTTTTTGCTCAGGAATCTTTTATAATCTTTTATGCGAACATAAGTTCTGTTTTTTGGAATCAAGAAGTTTATGTGAAATGGAGAGGGTGTTTTATGTATCCTGAAGTCATTAAAAAGATGGCATTTTCAAAAGAGCATAGAGATTTATTATTGAAGCTATATAATAAAGAAATTACGCGTCGTGAATATGATCGACTTGTACAATCGCTATATAAACCTTCTAAAGAGGTTTGTGAGGGATAAAAATGCGGGAGACAATCTAATAGATTGTCTTTTTTAAATTTATGTATGTTCTGATAAAATTAAGGTTAGCCTTACTAGGGAGGTGAAAAGATTGCGGAAACGTTTATATATAGGGATTGGAGTTATCTTCTTAATCGCTTTAGGTGGAATTGTATTTTGGTCAGCTTTACAAGGAAACCGTACAGAAAATTTTATTTTAAGACATATGGTGAATGACAATGGAACACTTGCCACGTATCGTTTAGTAGATACTAAGGCAGGTACGGGTGAAGCTAAGGGACGTGAAGCATTATCAGAATCGGCGGGATTATGGTTACAGTATACACTTGATAAAGATGATCAGGCGTTATTTGATGAGCAAGTAAAGGTTATTCAAGATAATTTCATATATAAGAATCATATCGTTTTATGGAAACTCTCTGAAAAGGGAGAGAGGCAGTCAGCTACAAATGCACTTATAGATGATCTTCGTATTATAGAACAATTATATCGTGCTTATGAAATGTATAAGGAAGAGCGTTATAACAACCTTGCCGATCAATTAAGTGATGCTGTACTTCGTTATAATAAAAAAGATAATTATTATGTTGATTATTATGATGCAGATGCAGGGAAACAAAATAATTTTGTAACAACATCATACATAAATCCGCGTGCATTCTCCTATATGAAGAAGTACGGCAAAGTTTCTGCTCAGCAATATCAGGAAGTCGTTCAATTTTTAGCTGATTATCCAAGGCATGGCTGGGCATTCCCAAAAGAGTATAAAGAAGATGGTACATTTACGTACGATAAAGAAGTGAATCTTATTGACCAATCATACGTTGCATATCATCGGAGTTTAGGAGGTCTTTCATCAGCTGCTTATTTGGAATTTATAAAGAAGAAGTTCCAAAAGGATGGAAAGCTATACGGTCGTTACAATTTAGAAACGGGAAAACAAACTGTGAATTATGAATCGCCAGCCGCTTACGGACTAACGATTTTGTACGTACTACAAACAGGTGATACAAAGTTTGCGAAGGAATTGTATGATCATATGGCCACATTCCGAAATGACAATGTATTTAGTAGATATTACGGTGGATATGTAACAGGTGAAAATAATAATACGCATATTTTTGATAACGTACTACCACTTTTAGCTGAAATAGAATTAAAAAAGAGTGAACAATAAAAGGTGCCACCATATGAGGGTGGCACCTTTTATTTGTTCATATAATTTTACGTCCTAATATTAGAGAAGTAGTCAATAACGAATTCACGAAATTTCTGAGCAGTTTTCGATAAGTAACGTTTTTTTGACCAGCTTAACCCAATCGTTCGCTCACAATTCGGTTCAATAATACGTAACTTATTTAATGCTAAAGTAGAGTTTTTTAATAAAGTTAAACTTGGGACAAAGGCGATGCCGAGGCCTTGCTTAATCAGGTCGCTAATCACGGTTGGTTCATCTACTTCAAAAGCAATATGTGGAGTGAAGCCAGCTTCTTTACAAAATTCATCTGTTAAGTGCCGAAATCCGTAACCAGTGTTCATACTAATGAACGGTTCGTCTTTTACTTCTTGCAAATATACACTTTCACGTTCTGATAAACGGTGCCCTGAAGGGACGACTAAGAAAATTTCTTCTGTAATAAGTGGTTCCCAAATAATCTCTTCGCCTTCAATTGGCACAGAAGAAATGCAAAAGTCAATTTCTATATTATCTAGTTGTCGTTTCATAGAAGGAGTAGATGCGAGAAATTGTTGGAACCGAACGTTAGGATGTTCTAGTAAAAAAGAACCAATTAGTTCGGGTAATATTCTTGGAATAGAAACAGCCAACGTAATAGAGCTTTGTTGTAAGTCAGCTAAATCTTTAATTTCTCGTTCGCCTTCACTTAATTCATGAAAAATGCGCTCTACTCGTTTTAAAAATACTTTCCCGAAAGAGTTTAATGTAATTTGTCGACCTTGGCGGTCAAATAACGGAACGCCTAAGTCCTTTTCTAATCTAGCAATTGTTTTGCTGAGAGAAGGCTGTGCGATATGCAATTCTTCAGCTGCCTTTGTCATATGTTCTAGTCGTGCGACTGTCTGAAAGTATTTTAACTGGAGCAGTTCCATTTCGAATCTCCTTTCTATAGACCAAAAGGAATGAATTGATAATTAAAGATGTATTATACAGTATGGAAAGTGACGTGTATAGTAAATCTGTTAAACCATTCGAAGGGTGTTAAATTAGAAGAGGAGTATGTTTCATGAAGGGAATTAAACTTATATTTAAAGATTGGAAAGCGATGTGGCACCATAAACATGGACGTATCGCTTTAATTTTTTTGTTAATTGTTCCGTTAATTTATTCAGGATTCTTCTTGGCTGGATATTGGGATCCGTACGGAAGATTAGATAAATTACCTGTTGCAGTTGTGAATTTAGATAAGGGTGCTATGATGGATGAAAAAACAATTCATGCAGGAGACGATTTTGTTAAAAGTTTAAAAGAGAATAAGGAACTGGCTTTTCATTTCGTATCAGAAAAAAATGCAGATGAAGGGTTAAAAGAAGATAAATATTATATGGTTGTTACGATTCCAGAGAATTTCTCTAAAAAGGTAAGTACACTTATGGATGAGAAACCAGAGCCGGCAAAGTTGCAGTACAAAGTAAATCCAGGTAAAAACTTTGTAGCAGCTCAAATTGGAACGACAGCTGTTGAAAATATGAAAACAAAAATCTCAAATAGTATTACGAAATCTTATACAGAAGGTGTCTTTTCAAAGTTTCAAGATTTGGCACAAGGATTGAGTGATGCAAGTAATGGTGCTGAGAAGTTACATGAAGGAACGACCGATGCAAAAAATGGAGCGAATCAGCTTGCGGATGGTATTAATCGTTTAAGTAATGGGACATCGAAATTGAAAGAAGGAAGTGACAAGCTTGCATCCAGTCAATCTGCTTTAACCGGGGGAGCAAATGAGCTGAGTCAAGGAGCGACATCACTTCATAGTGGTATGGAGTTATTAGCACAAGGTGAAAAAACGTTACAATCAGGAGTTAGTGAATTAAGTGCCGGTACAAATGAATGGGTGAGCGGAAGTGAGAAGCTTGCTGAAGGGCAAGTAAAAGCGGATGGTGCAGCTAATAGTATAAAACAACAATTAGAAGAGTACGTGAAAAATCATCCAGAAGTGCAGCAAGATCCCGCCTTTCAAAAAATCGTTGCTACGTCTAATGGACTAGCTAAAGCAACAAGTACTTTAAATAATAGCCAACAACAATTGACACAAGGTGCGAAGAAGCTTACTGACGGTCAACATAAGATTGAAGAAGGCATAAATACATTCGGAGTTAAGTTAAATGAAGCTACTGCTGGAACGCAAAAGATAGCAGATGGTGCATCGAATTTGGCTGATGGATTTACGAAGTGGGGAAATGGATTTACGTCATTGCAAGAAGGTGTAAACCAGCTTGCGAGTGGTGGAACGGAGCTGAATAACGGTGCTGGTAAATTAACAAATGGACTTGTTAAACTTGATGATGGTGCGAAAGAACTTTCTACGAAATTGGGAGAGGGCGCAGAGAAGATAGCGGATGTTCGTAATGATGATGCACGTAATACGATGTTCTCAGAGCCAGTTCAGTTAGTGAAGTCAACAGTTTCTGACGTTCCTAACTACGGTTCAGGCATTGCGCCATATTTCTTATCACTTGCATTTTATGTTGGCGGAATTATGGCATCGAATATTTTACCTCTTGGCCGCAGACAAAATATGAAGGTAAGCGGAACGGTACATTTTATTAATAAACTAGGATTGGTATATTTAATTGGACTTATTCAAGCGCTACTCGTAGATGTAGTTGTGCTAGGTGTTATGAAATTAGCAGTTGCCAGTGTGCCACTCTTTGTTTTATCAAGTATTGTGATTTCCTTTACGTTCATGACATTTATTCTTATGTTAGTAACAGTATTTGGTCTTGTTGGAAAGTTCTTAGCAGTAACGCTTCTTGTCTTGCAATTAGCGACGAGCGGAGGTACTTTCCCAGGAGAATTAAATATAGCTGTTCTTAGTAAAATTGGACAGTTTCTCCCAATGTCTCATTCTCTTAGAGGATTACAAGATGTTATCTCTTTAGGAGATTGGTCGCAATTAAAAATGCAAATTTTAATATTGTTATGTTATCTCGTTGTTGCCGGTGGAATTGCTTGGATCACGAGCCATATACAGCATAGAGAAACGAATGCAGAACAAGTTTCTTAAAATGAAAGAAGCTATCCGATTTTTTCGGATAGCTTCTTTTTTATTTACGTTCCATTACTGCAAAGTAATTATTTTCATTATCAGCAAAGTTGAATGCTCTACCAGTAGGTAAATCTACAACCTGTCCAACTGTGACATTTTTCTCAGAAAGATCTTTATATAGACGGTCTAAGTCATTTGAGAAGAACATAAGTGAAGGTGTATTAAGGTTTAGTTCAGGTTGCATCTTCGCGATTAACGCTTTATCGTGAAGGACGATGCTTGTTCCTGCTTCTTTCGCCGGTGCAATTTCAATCCAGCGGAATCCGTTTCCGTTATTCTCTTCCGCAATGATTTGGAACCCTACTTTTTCTGTCCAAAATTGTACTGTTTCGTCTTGGTTATTTACATATAGCATAATTTGTCCAACTTGATTAATCATAGGTGTCTCTCGCTTTCTTTTTATATGCGTATCATTATATCAAATATATGGTTTGAATAGTTTTTTATGATTTTTTCGGAATACAACCTTCGTCCATTTCATCTTTGTTGTAGGAGAAGGACCTGTAATCCAAGTATGAAATGGTATTGTGCTACAAATGACCATTGTTGAAATAGAGATAATAGCCGTTAACACAAATAGTAATAGGCTATATAATATAGTATTTTCTTGCAGTGTGAATAAAGAAAGAAACTTTGTGCATAGTTGCAAGAAGAATAAGTGAGCTAAATAAGCACCATACGTGTAATTTCCAATGAAACGTAACGTTTTATATAAGAAACCACGACGCTGTACTATCATAATAGATAATACATACAGTATGATAATTTCGCATACGATATATAAAAACATAGATGGTTTTAAATAGGTAGAAACAGTTAAATGAATAGAGTTTGCTCCGTAAAAACTAAACAACTCATAATTGATGAATAAAAATAAGATGAAAAATAATATTGTTATAAGCGGGATATGTTTCATGACGAATAGACGCCAAGTTTTTAGTGCTACAGCGGCAATGCCACCCATAACGAAATAGAATGAGTAGAATAGAAATGATCGATCTGTATAATGTAAAATTGTTGAACTTGTTAATTTTTCTCCATTAAAAATATAGTGAGAAGAGAACCACATTAATAGAAAATATAGGCAAGCGAAAAAGGTCATATATTTATATATGTCTTTTTTATTTTCTGTTCGTTTTTGAAACCAATAAAAAAGTGTGCATAGTAAAGGGAACAATAAGTGAATTTGGAACATCATAATAACGTACCAAAGATGGGGCGCGGCTGTTCCGAGTAATAAACTTTTTATTCCGCCTTGTAATGTAATAAGATCATTTGTTGTTAATAAGTAAAGAATAGACCAAAAGAAATAAGGAATGAGTAAGTGTGTCGCTTTTTCAGAAATATATTCTTTATATACTAATTGCTTCGTATAGTGACGAATTAAGTGAAATCCAACGATAAATATGAATGCTGGTGCTGAGAATTTTGCAAGATTAAATAGCATGCCCATAATGAGGGATTGCTCAAGTAAGACATTTCCTTGATTCATTGTATATAATAAGGAACTTTGCAAAACGACAGCGAGAAATGCAATGCTTTGCAAAACTTTAAATTCAGGTGCGCTTTGTGTCATTATTTCCATCTCCTTTTCCATACATGATTATAGTACGGAGAATGGATAATGGATGTGGAATATTTGTGAAGATTTTAACAAATTTGTGGCCAGAGGAGATATCAACTTATCAACAAATAACGACAAAAAGAGGATGCTCGTTTGGAGCATCCTCTTTCTAGCTATTAAGCAAATTTGTTTTTGATCCAATTCTTACCTTCTACAAGGCGAGCTGTCATTACCGCACAAGCGTTATCTGCTGTTACGTTTAACATCGTTGCAGGTGGATCAATGATTGTACTAATTGCTGCGATAATTGGCAGTGCTTCTGGCGGGAAACCGTATAGAGATACGATTAACATTTCACCGATCATACCCCCGCCTGGAATAGCACCCATTACTGTTCCTACTAATAAAGAAACAACAAGTGCGATTGCTAATGTTTTCGGTCCTTCGAATTCCATGTTGAAAATACCGAATAAGAAAGCAATTTTTAATACGCCACCTAAAACAGAGCCGTCTTTATGAAGTGTAGAACCAAGAAGGACAACTGTTTCACGAACGTCTGAAGAAATACCCATTTTCTTCGTTGCTTCTAAGTTCGCTGGAATACTTGCGGCACTACTACAAGTTGCAAGTGATGTAACTGTAGGAGAGACCATGTTCTTCCAAAATACTTGTACACCTTGCTTGCGACCTGCAAGGTATGCATAGAATGTGAAGAATACAAAGAAATAAATTAGAGAAGCTGGATAGTATACCATTGCTGCTCGGAAGTAAGTTCCAAGAAGTTGTGGTCCGAATTCACCAACTAATGCTGCGAAGTAAGCAGCAAGTCCGATTGGAGCGTAGTACATAATGAAAGATACAACCTTCATTGAAATCTCTGCACCAGCTTGTAGGAATGTAGCGAATGGTTTTCCTTTTTCGCCAACTGCTGAAGTTGCAATCCCCATTAAGATAGAGAAGAAAATAAGAGCTAACATATTTTCACGAGATAGTAACTTCGAGAAGTCAGATACTGTTAAAATACCGACGATTTGATCTGCAACACTAACAGCTTTGCCGGCTTTGTCAGGTTGTGTTAGTTCTAGTACAACACCTTGTGCTGGCGGGAATACTTTCACGACAATAATCATAAAAATACCAGCTAAAATACTTGTAAATAAGAAAGTCCCAGCCATACTAGACATAATTTTACCGAAACGTTTTAATCCATCCATATTAGCAATAGACGATGCGATGCTAAAGAACACTAGAGGTACAACAATCGTAAACATTAAGTTTAAGAAAATGTCACCAAGCGGCTTTAAAGCAACTGCATCGGCACCCATGAAATAACCAATGAAACCACCAATTAGGATAGAAGATAATAAAATAAGTGGAAAGCGATATGCCTTCATAAATATATCCTCCTATCAATTAAAAAAATCATACTGAATCATTATAGCGAGTTAGAGTCCTCTTTACTAGGAGAATACGGATAAATGGAATAGCGTGAAAACCAAGAAATTTTTGTTTTTAAGCTCGGCATACAGCAGGAAATCTAGACATATATATTTGTAACCTAGTGGTGGCAAGGGATGCACCATAACTTAGGTTTAGAAAAAGGGGGAGGGAAGCGGAATGAATATTTTGCTTTGCTGTGCAGCGGGAATGCCTTCCAGTTTGATTGTTACAAAGATGGAGAAAGCAGCAGAGGCAAGAGGGATAGAAGTAAAAATCTGGGCAGTATCAGGTTCTGAAGTGAATAGTCATATTGATAAAGCTGATGTCCTTTTACTTGGACCGCAAGTACGTTATTTATTACCGAAAATGAAAGAATTATGTAAGGATAAAGGGATACCTGTTGATGTCATTCAATCCGTTCATTACGGACTTTGTAATGGAGAAGCTATCTTGCAAGCAGCTTTGTCAATGAAACCATGAGGAGAGTGGGATAGATGATACGGTTTTTAGAGAAGTACGTGATGCCGGTAGCAGGGAAGGTTGCAGAGCAGAGGCATTTGCAAGCAATTCGAGATGGAATTATTTTAACGATGCCTTTCTTAATTATTGGATCGTTTTTCCTCATTATTAGTGCACTGCCGATACCTGGATATAACGAGTTTATGGCAGGTTTGTTTGGTGAGAATTGGCAGAGAGCTTTAGGGTATCCAGTTAGTGCAACTTTTAATATAATGGCTTTAATAGCTGTTTTTGGAATCGCTTACAGGCTTGGAGAGTATTATAAAGTGGATGCTTTAGCATCCGGGGCATTGTCGCTTGTGACGTTTTTACTTGCGACTCCATTTCAAGTTGCATATATTATACCAAGTACAAAAGAGAGTGTACTTGTAGAAGGCGCTATCCCAGCAGCATTAATGGGAAGTCAAGGGTTATTTGTAGCAATGATTATTGCACTTATATCTACTGAACTTTATCGGTTTATTGTACAAAAAAAGATAATTATAAAGATGCCAGAGACAGTTCCACCAGCTGTCACGCGTTCATTTGCCGCACTTGTTCCAGGATTTATTGTTGTAACAGTTATTTGGATTTTACGCTTAATTATAGAAAATACTTCTTTTGGCAGTATCCATAATATCGTAGGACAAATTTTACAGGAACCACTTAGTGTACTTGGTGCTAGTCTTTGGGGCGCAATAATAGCAGTTATTCTCGTTCATGTTCTTTGGTCGTGTGGAATTCATGGTGCTACTATTGTTGGTGGTGTAATGAGCCCCGTTTGGTTGTCGTTAATGGATCAAAATCGAGTTGCTTTTCAAGCTGGGCAAGATGTACCAAATACAATTACGGCACAGTTTTTTGACTTATGGATTTATATGGGCGGTTCTGGTGCAACGCTTGCTCTAGTTGTCGGAATGTTACTATTTGCACGAAGTCAACAATTAAAAAGTTTAGGGAGATTGTCAATTGCACCTGGTATATTTAATATTAATGAGATGGTAACTTTTGGTATGCCGATTGTAATGAACCCACTTTTACTAATTCCATTTATATTAGTTCCAGTTGTGTTAACAATTGTTTCTTACTTTGCAATGGAATGGGGATGGGTCGCACGTCCGAGTGGGGCCGCTGTACCTTGGACGACACCTATTCTTTTTAGTGGATATTTAGGATCGGGCGGGAAAATTTCAGGTGTTATTTTGCAACTTGTTAACTTTGCGCTAGCATTCTTCATTTATTTACCGTTCTTAAAAATATGGGATAAACAAAAACTGGCGGAAGAAAAGGGGGAGTAAATAACTAAAATGGATACGATAGAGACGAAAGCTTTTCATTTAATCTTGCATGGAGGAAACGCGAGAAGTTGTTCAATGGAAGCAATTGATTGTGCGAAGCGTGGGGAGTTTACAGAAGCTGAAGCTAAATTACAAGAAGCACTAGAGGAATTAAAAGAGGCGCACCGTGTACAAACGGAGCTTATCCAGAAAGAAGCTGGTGGCGAGAAGACCGAAGTTACTCTTTTAATGGTACACGCGCAAGATCATTTAATGAATGCAATTACGGTGAAAGAATTAGCAAGTGAATTTGTAGAGTTATATAGGAAGATGTCGGTGGATGAATGAACCTTGCTTATGCAAGGTTTTTTTATTTCATTAAATAGTGGATGAAAATAATAAATTATTTTTCACTAAAAAATTTTTTTAGTGTTATTTTGTTTTAAACATAACTAGACAACTAAACACTAATCTATTTTCATACAGTTATGTGTTAAAAGCGTGTTGTTTTATAACACACTGTGTGTTTTTTGGACGACACACTAATTGAAAGCGTTAACACACAAAGAAAATGCTCGAAAAAGCACTGATTTTAGTGGTTTTAAAAAGTTGGCACGCTAATTGCATTAATAAATAGCGTAAAGAAAAATAAATAAACATAAATTTTTTATACTACACAAGGGGGATTTTCAAATGAATATTTTATTATGTTGCTCAGCAGGGATGTCTACAAGTTTACTAGTTACAAAAATGGAAGCGGCTGCAAAAGCTCGCGGTTTAGAAGGCAAGATTTGGGCTGTATCTGGGGATGCAGTAAAAACGAATATCGATCAAGCAGATGTATTATTACTAGGACCACAAGTTCGTTACATGCTCTCTTCAATGAAAACGCTTGCTGACGAGAGAAACGTTGGAATCGACGTTATCAATCCAATGCACTACGGCATGATGAATGGGGAAGCAGTTTTAGATCACGCATTAACACTTAAAAAATAATTAGGGGGGAAGCGAAATGCAAAAGTTTATTGCATTTATGGAGAAGTATTTAGTTCCAGTCGCAGGAAGAATCGGATCGCAGCGTCATTTAGTTGCAATCCGTGATGGTTTTATCGCAGTTATGCCTCTTATTTTAGTTGGATCGTTTGCAGTACTTATAAATAATCTACCAGTTGATGCATTCCAAAAACTTATGAAGGGTGCATTTGGGGATGTTTGGAAAGATATCGGCGGTGGTATGTGGACAGGGTCCTTTGCAATATTAGCTCTCATAGCCGCAGTTGGGATAAGTTATAATTTAGCGAAATCTTACGGTGTAGACGCGTTGTCAGCAGCAATTATTACATTCGGTACATTAATTATTATATCTCCGACAACGCCGAAAGAAGGCGGTATTGATTTAGCTTGGACAGGATCACAAGGTTTATTCGTTTCTATCATTGTAGCACTTCTTGTAACCGAGGTATTCAGGTTCTTTGTTCAAAGGGATATTACAATTAAGATGCCAGATGGTGTTCCACCAGCAGTAATGAAATCATTCGCAGCATTAGTTCCAGCATTCGTTATTTTAATCGCAACAGCAAGTATTCAGTTAGCTGTGAAATTAGCGGGAACAAGTATTCATAAAATCGTATTTGAAACAATTCAATTACCATTACAAGGTTTAGCAGGTACGTTACCAAGTGCAATTATTATCGCATTACTTATTCACGTATTATGGTTCTTCGGATTACATGGTCCTAATATTATCGGTGGTATTATCGACCCAATTTATTTACCAGCACTAGAAAAGAACATTAAATTATTTAACGATGGTATGTCTGCATATGATGTACCGAATATTTTCACAAAACCATTCTTTGATGTATATGTGTACATCGGTGGATCAGGTGCTACTTTAGCATTCTTAGTAGCGGTAATGCTTGTTGCAAAAAGTGCGCAACTTCGTGGTGTAGGCCGTGTATCTATCGGCCCTGGTTTCTTTAACATTAACGAACCAGTTATTTTCGGTACGCCAATTGTATTAAACCCAGCTCTAATTATTCCATTCGTACTTACACCAGTTGTATTGGTTATTACTTCTTATACAGCAATTTATTTAGGATGGGTACCAAAGACAGTTGCTTTAGTTCCTTGGACAATGCCACCAATCTTTAGTGGTTATCTTGTATCGGGCGGAAGCATCGCTGGTGCTGTACTACAGCTTGTAAACTTTGCAATTGCGGTAGTAATTTACTATCCATTCGTATTAATGTGTGATCGTACTTATGTGCAAGCTGCAAAAGCTGAAACAAAAGGAAGCGACAATACAATATCACTTTAAAAATAGTATTCTGACGAGTTCCTATAGCTCGTCAGAATAATTACCTTTATATCATGTTCAGAAAGATGAGACCCATCTTCAAGAACACCAAACTATCATTCATAAAATAATAATTTAATAGACATGTTCAAACTGAAGGGGTATTTAAATCGGTTGAACCTTATAGAGAGGGCGGTAATTATGATGACTACAGCAGAACAAATTCCATTCCAATTAATTTTAAATAGTGGTAATGCACGAAGCTTTGCAATGGAGGCACTTCAATTTGCCAAACAGGGGAAAATGGCAGAGGCTGATGAAGCGATGGTAAAGGCGAAAGAAGCGATCAATGAAGCGCATCATTTCCAAACAGAGCTCATACAATCAGAAGCAAGAGGAGAAAAAACAGAGATTAGTGTTCTTTTAATTCACGCACAAGATCATTTAATGAATGCGATTACAGTGAAAGAATTAGCAGCAGAGTTTATCGATCTTTATAAAAAGCTTGAAGCGAAAGGGGAATAAAGCATGACTGGAATTAAAATTGCTACAATCGGCGGTGGATCTAGTTATACACCAGAGTTAATTGAAGGATTTATTAAGCGTTATGATGAACTGCCTGTTCGTGAAATTTGGTTAGTAGATATCGAGGCAGGAAAAGAAAAGTTAGAAATCGTTGGTAACTTAGCGAAACGTATGGTGAAAAAATCAGGTTTACCAATCGAGGTACATTTAACACTTGATCGCCGTGAGGCATTAAAAGATGCTGACTTCGTAACAACACAACTTCGCGTTGGTTTATTAGAAGCACGTGCAAAAGATGAAGCAATCCCGTTAAAATATGATGTAATCGGTCAGGAAACGAATGGTCCTGGTGGTCTATTCAAAGCGTTGAGAACGATTCCTGTTATTTTAGATATTTGTAAAGATATGGAGGAGCTCTGTCCGAATGCATGGTTAATTAACTTTGCAAATCCAGCTGGTATGGTAACAGAAGCTGTCCTTCGTTATACAAATATTCAAAGAGTAGTTGGTCTATGTAACGTTCCAATCGGAATTCGTATGGGTCTTGCAAGATTACTTGAAGTAGATGCGAGTCGTGTTCACGTTGATTTCGCAGGTTTAAATCATATGGTATACGGACTAGACGTATATTTAGATGGCGTGAGTGTAATGGACCGCGTGCTAGAGCTTGTAACAGATCCAGAAAAGCAAATTACGATGGAAAATATCGCAGCGCTTAACTGGGAACCAGACTTTATTCGCGGACTTCGTGCAATTCCATGTCCATACCATCGTTACTACTACAAAACACGTGAAATGTTAGAAGAAGAGAAAGAAGCTTCTGTTGAAAAAGGTACACGTGCAGAAGTAGTAAAACAATTAGAAAATGATTTATTTGAGTTATATAAAGACCCGAACTTAGATATTAAACCACCACAATTAGAAAAACGTGGCGGAGCTTATTATAGTGATGCAGCATGTAGCCTAATTACGTCTATTTACAATAATAAAGGTGATATCCAGCCTGTTAATACACGAAACAACGGAACAATTGCAAGCTTACCACATGATTCTGCTGTTGAAGTGAACTGTATTATTACGAAAGAAGGTCCAAAACCAATTGCAGTGGGAGATCTTCCAGTACCAGTTCGCGGTTTAGTACAACAAATTAAATCATTCGAGCGCACAACAATTGAAGCTGCTGTTACAGGGGATTATCATAAGGCGCTGCTTGCTATGACAATCAATCCACTTGTACCATCAGATAAAGTTGCAAAACAAATTTTAGATGAAATGTTGGAAGCACATAAAGAGTATCTTCCGCAGTTCTTTAAAAAGGTAGAGAAGTAAAAGCGGCGCTATTTAGCCCGCTTTTTTTATTCTATTAGGAGGTATTATGATGATTAAGTTAATTGTAAATGCAGATGATTTCGGTCTTACAGAGGGTACAAATTACGGCATTATTGATGGGCATATAAATGGACTTGTAAATTCAACGACGATGATGATGAATATGCCAGGAACAGAGCATGCGGTACGCTTAGCGAAAGAGTACAACCTACTCGGAGTAGGCGTACATCTCGTATTAACAGCAGGAGAACCACTGTTAAAGGATGTACCGTCACTCGTAGGGGCAAACGGGTTGTTTCATAAACAAAGTGTTGTAAGGGAAGGGAATATAAATCCAGAAGAAGTTGAGAGGGAGTGGACTGCTCAAATTGAGAAATTCCTATCTTACGGATTAACACCAACTCATTTAGATAGTCATCATCATGTGCATGGTTTACCGATTTTACATGATGTTCTTGAGAGATTAGCGGCTAAATATAATGTTCCGATTCGTCGTTGTGAGGAAGATAGAGCGGTGCATCCATTTTCTGATGTGTTTTACAGTGACTTTTATGCGGATGGTGTGACGGAAGATTACTTTGTGAAGTTAAAAGAAAGAGTACAAGGTGAACAAACGGTAGAAATTATGGTTCATCCAGCTTATATTGATCCAGAGCTTGTAAAGCGTTCTTCTTACGTAATGGATCGTGTGAAGGAATTGCGTATTTTAACAGAGAGTGAGTTGCCAGAAGGAATAGAACTTGTGAAGTTTTAATAGAAAAAACGACGGCTACATCATGCCGTCGTTTTTTCTATTTATAAAATGGACAGAATATATCCGCCAAAGGCTCCGAGTATAACGATAACCCAAGGTGGTGTTTTCCAAAAAGCTAGTAAGCAAAAAAGAAGCGAAGCGAAAACGAAATCTGAAGCATTTATAATTGTACTCGTCCAAATGGGATCGTAAAAAGCGGCAATTAAAATACCAACAACTGCGGCGTTAACACCAAGTAGTGCGCCTTGTATGAATGATATTTTTCTCACACTGTTCCAAAATGGTAAAACACCAATAACGAGTAAGAAAGCAGGGAGGAAAATCGCAATTGTTGCGAGTATTGCCCCAAGCGTCCCGTTTAACACTGCTCCTATATACGAGGCGAATGTAAATAGTGGTCCTGGTACTGCTTGTGTTAATCCGTATCCAGCTAGGAACTGTTCTTTCGTCATCATTCCGTTTTGTACGAACTCACCTTCAAGAAGGGGTAGCACGACGTGTCCTCCTCCAAATACAAGTGCGCCAGAGCGATAGAAACTATCAAATAAAGCGATGTAATAAGAGAACGGTCTTAATATTGGTAGCAGTAGTAAGAGTCCAAAGAATAAGACGAGACAAGAAACTGCTATCTTTTTTGAAATAGGTACTTTTATATGCTGAGATTGGCTAATTGGTTGGTTGCGATATAAAAACCAGCCGATAAAGCCACATATTATAATGAGGATCACTTGCGTCCAGCTACTTGGCCATAATAAGGCGATTGCGGCAGTTACAATCGCAATCGTCGCACGGTTGCGATCTGGAGTTAACTTTTGCGCCATTCCCCATATGGCGTGAGCGACAATAGCGACTGCTACAAGTTTTAGTCCATGAATCCAGCCAGCACTCCCAAGATCGAACTGATTAAGGAATGAGGCGAAGAAAACTAAAACAAGGACAGACGGTAAAGTGAATCCAATCCATGAAATAATAGCTCCTAAAAGCCCGCCCCGTAATAATCCAACCCCCATACCGACTTGACTGCTGGCAGGACCAGGAAGGAATTGACATAGCGCTACTAAATCTCCATAGCTTCGTTCATCCATCCATTTTCTTTTTTGCACGTATTCGTGGTGAAAATAGCCGAGATGAGCGACAGGACCGCCGAATGAAGTAAGTCCTAATTTAAATGAGACGAGAAAAATCTCTAATAATGTGTGAAAGGTGTGTTTGTTTTTTTTCAAAATAACCTCCTAGAATGTTTTTGCTATGTGCATTATACAAGAAGTGGTAAAGCAAAAGGAACAAATCTAATGTAAAGATTTTGTGAATCTTTTCTTTGTAATTAAAATTGAAAAAGTCATAAATGATTATGTCTAAACCATAAAGTAGTAGAAGTAGTGCTGGGAAATTTATATAAGGAGAATGCCTTATGACAACACATTTCTTTGCCAGGTTAACAGGTAAGAGGGAAGTGCCTCCTGTAAATACAGAAGCTTTTGGGGTAGCAGAGTTTATTTTTAGTGATGATTTAACGAAATTGCATTACAGAGTAATACTAAAAAATATAGAAAAGGTTACATCGTGTCAAATTCATTTAGGGAAGTCTACTCAAATTGGTCCTGTTGTTTTATATTTGTATGGTCCACTGGAGCAAGGGATTAGCTTGAACGAGGGAAGTATTACTGGTGTAGTGAATGTGGAGGATTTTGAGGGACCTTTACAAGGGAAATCATTTGTACATTTACTTCAAGAAATTATTCAAGCAAATGTATATGTTAATGTTCATACGAAATCACAAAAAAGAGGAGAAATAAGAGGGCGAGTTAGAAAAGTAAAGAAGTAGAGGAAAAGGCTGTCCATATGTTGGAACAGCCTTTTCTCATTATATAAGGTGCTAGTTTTAGCGATTATTGTCGGTAAATCGATATATTTTGAAAAACGCTGATATAATCTGAGTTGCGCCGATATATTTCAATAATCGCTGATATAACTCGCGTTACGGTCGATATTTTTAAAAACTGCCTCGATTAATTTTTCACAGGTTGATTTTTAATAAAGAAGTCCATAACGTAAAATACTTCGTCATCTGGTATTTGTATTTCAAATGTATTTTCAATTGGTTGCAATGCTTTTTTTACTTTCATATACATCCAGTATTCATCTTGTCTCCTTTTCTCCTTATCAGGATGAGGAAGAAGGCTTTCTCCTTTTTGGAGACGGTCAACCATACAGCTCATATGCAGAATAACACCCATTAAGCTATCAGGAGTTAGCTGTAAGGAAATTAATTCTTGGATTGTATTTAATGCGTAACGAATTGTTTTAATCAGTAATGCTCCATCGTTACGTTGCATTTGTTGTTCAAGAATATCCGCCATTTTTGCATATGTTTCTTCATACGTAATTAATTCTTGAATGGGCTGAATCGCTGTGTAGTTTACGATGTCTTGGAAATGATATGTTAAGCACGGCACTTGCACATCGAAATTCGTGACGATACAAATGATGTTACGCTCTTTTTTTATGTTCTCGATCATTTTCGTTAAATCTTTTTCATGGACGATACTAATCGGAATAATTTCAATTAAGTCTTTATCAAATCGTAAATAGTTCTCTAACATTTTTTGAATAGCTAAAGCACTTCCTTCACCAGTTAAACAAGCTGTTAAAATCACAGATTTCATTGGAGAGAGAGGTTTTTTCTTTTCTTCTTGTACGTTTAAGTAAAATGGTGTTAAATTTTTTACTGTTTCATACAGCGCATCTAATGAATAACCGAGCTGAGCTTTTCGAGCTGCTTCTAGTGCATGTGGTGTGCTCGTCATCGAGAGAACACGTACAGGAATTTTGAACTCCGTTTCTAATATGTCACCGATATAAGCAAGTGACCCCATATCGACAAGTAAGAGAAGCCCATTTACATTTTGTAGTGTTTTCATATACACTTTCACACGTTCCAAGAAATCTTTCGGTGATTCGTGTAACGGCATATCAATACCGGTTACTTCCTCAATGCCGAGAAGTTCGTTTGCAACGTTTGCCATTTCAGTTGCGATGCCATTACCGTGTGCTAATATTAATACTTTTACTTCTGTTTGTGAGGCAGGAATTGGATCAACAACGAAGAACATTGTTAAAAAGCCAGCTTCATCAATAGGCATTGTTATTTGTAATTCTTCCTCCAGTAGTTGAATGCATTGCATGGCTACGGAAAAAGCTTCTTTATATTTCGTACGAATTTGATTTAATTGTGGGTGATGTATTTGTTTTCCGCTTTGTAAACGTTGTAGAGTTGTCTGTACATGTAAACTTAAAGCGAGAAATACTTTTTCATCAAACGTCTTAGATAAATGCTTTTCAGCAAGTTCCGCTATTTTTTCACATACGGAAACGATATTACGATCCACAATTTTAAAAACATTTTCATGGCTTGTTTTTTTTGATATTTGGTTAAAATATTGTACGAAAAAGCTTTGAACATCATTTTCTATTAGTAATTCTAATTCTTCCTCTTCAATACCACGTGCTTGAAGTTCTTCGTATTTATAGTCAATATAATCGTAAATAGAAGAGCGTTTTTCATCTTCTGTTTTATGATTACTCCAACCTTCCTCACCTGTAAATACAAATGTTTCATTTGGTATTTGGTATAAGTGACGGCTCTTCCTTTCAATGAACAACCCTTCTTTCATATACCAAGGTAAATCTGTACTTGAAACATAGACAGAATCACGTTTCTTTGTGACCAAATCAGAATAGGCTTTCGCACAGGCAATTTGAACATCTGTTTTTAATTGACCAATGTTATTGGGACAATTGTAAAAGACGAAAGCACGCATTGCATTTGGGCTAACGTGAATGTCTTTTCGCAGACGAATTGCTTCATTTGTGAAAAATAGCTGTAGTAAAGCAAAGCGCTCTTTATGTGTACGCTCACGAAGTGGTGGCAGCGTAACAGTCATCGGTATACGTCTTGTAAATGTTTTTAATAAAAAGGAATTTGGTTCTTCTGTTGTTGCAGTAATGATTAATACTTGTGCTTTACGTTCGTTCTCTGTTTCTCCAAGGCGGCGGTACACTCCGCGGTCAATAAAGGTGAAAAGCATTTCTTGTCCCTCTGGAGGTAGGCGATGTACTTCATCTAAGAAAAGAATTCCTTCATGTGCTTTTTCAATTAACCCTTTTTGATCACTTGCTCCTGTGTAAGCTCCTTTTTTAATCCCAAATAACTGTCCAAGTAGTAGTTGTGGATTGTTTGCGTAATCAGCACAGTTAAAGACGATAAATGGTGCATTTTTGGGAAGCTGTTCAACTTCAATTGCATATTCGTGCATTAAAGAAGCAAACATAGACTTTCCGACCCCTGTTTCTCCCAGTAGTAAAGTATGCATACCGTTTGGAGGGTAGAGAATAGAAGCTTTCGCTTTTTCAATTGCGATTTTAAGGCTCGTATTTTCAATTGCAAATGTATCTAATGAAGTTATGTCTTTTGAATGCGTTTCCAACGAAGTGTTCGTTTCTATGTAAAAACGAACAGGTCGCGTATTTGTTTTTAATAACCGTTTATCTTTTACAAGTTTGTTTAAGTCGCTACTTACATTGGCGCGATCTAGTTGTAGAAATGTAGCGAGTTCTGATGCGGTTACACCTTCTGTATAATTTCCTTCTTGTATTGCATTAAAAATGAGATCTATTCGTTTCATTTCCATTCACCTCGAAACTTCATCACTATTTAAAAGTTTACACAAAAATGGGAAGGGTGGGAAGAGAAAAATAAAACAGCTTTAGTCTAGAAGTACTAAAGCTGTTACAATCTTGTGTCTTTCCAAAAATTTACCTCGAGATGAGAAGATGGATTATAGGGAAGAAGTTTGTATCCTTGTGACTGTAAATAATCAATTACTTTTGGCAGTATTTGTACGGTCACACTCGAATCATGCATTAAAATAACTTCGACTTGTTCATCACTTTGATTACGCACTCTTTCGAGTATGGCAGAAGGATTATCATAGCTTTTCCAGTCATAAGTATCGATCGTCCAATCCCACATTTTATATTGGGCTGATACAAGTGCGTCACGGTAATTCTTTTTTAAGTAAGGCATACTACCATATGGAACGCGAACGAGATGTGTATTTAATTTCGTAACTTGCTGGACAATGCTTTGAGTTTGTTCCATTTCTGCAATTAAAGTGGAAGGGTCACCAGTGTAAAGGCGTTTTACATCATGTGACATGCTATGGAGCCCGATATAATGTCCTTCTTTAATTAATCGTTGCATCGTTTTTTTGTAATGCGGCACTTTTCCGCCAATAACAAAGAAAGTTGCTTTTCCGTTCTTTTCTTTTAAGATGTTTAAAATTTGTGTAGTATATTTGTTTGGACCGTCATCAAATGTTAAGTACGCAATTTTTTGTGTAGGAGAAGTTGTTTCAGTATTTGGATGATGTTCAGCAGGAATAACGGTTGTTGCTTCAGTATTAGATGATGCGTACGTAGTAATTGTTAAGAATAAAATAATACATTGAAATACTCGCTTAATCATAACATTCACCCTCAGTTTGACAATCAAGATGTAAAAAAAACTTGATACTTTTCTTATTATGTATATCTTTCTCCAATAGAGGAACTCTCAAACAATCTATATTTTGGAAATATAAAATAAGGAATAAAAAATAGCATCCTAAAGGATGCTATTTGAATATTTCATAATGGTAAAGGCTATACTACAATTAGTCTTCGCGTTTTTTCACTTTTTTATAAAAGGAAATAAGTGGTTTGTAACGTTCATGTACAAGCCCGATTATTTCAGCAATGATTTCTGTGAAGAAAATCAAAGCGAAAAGAAGAATAATGGATAACCATAACGTTGCACTAGTGAAAATAATGGCATTTACACTAAAGAAAATACCGAATGCGTATATAATTAGTACCGTTTTACGATGAGAGAATCCCATTGCAAGTAAGCGGTGATGTAAATGCGATTTATCTGGTGCTGAAATAGGTTTTTTATTTACGATACGACGGATGATTGCAAATATCGTATCAAATATAGGTACACCTAAAATGATAATTGGAACGATAAAACTGAATAACGTTACACTTTTGTATAATCCAAGTAACGATATAACAGAAATACAGTATCCTAAAAATAGTGCTCCTGTATCTCCCATGAAAATTTTTGCTGGATGGAAGTTGTAGAATAAAAATCCAATTGTACTTGCTAATATAATTAATGCAAGTGGCAAGATAATAGCTGTTCCAGTACCCCATGGGCTAGTGAAGGCCATATATGCTAGCGTTGCAAGTACGATAGATGAAATACCAGCAGATAATCCATCTAAGCCGTCAATTAAGTTGATTGCATTCGTAATACCTACAAGCCAAAATACTGTAATTGGATAAGCAAGCCATCCAAGTTCAGTATCCCCAAGGAATGGGATATATAATACTTGCACTAATAAGCCACTTTTTACAATCATAATGGCAACTAACAGTTGTCCACCGAATTTTACTTTCGCAGATAACTCGTACATATCATCTAAAATTCCGATGATTACAATGATAATCGCACCTAGTGTTATTGATAACATTCTTTGCTCATATAAGCCGCCGACAACAAATCCTACAGCTACACCAATAAATATTGCCAACCCGCCAAGACGTGGCATAATCTTTTGGTGCACTTTACGTGCGTTTGGCTTATCTGTCGCTCCTATTTTAAAAGCTAATTTAATAACTAAAGGAGTAACGACGAGTACAGTGATGAAAGATGCCAAAATGGCATAAATCACTTGTGAGTCCATTAATACCCCACCCTTTATATTCTAACGTAATTTTTTTTTTGAAAATATATTTATCTGAAAATTATGATGTTTATTTACAGGCTCATAACATATGGTATCACAAAAAGATTAGAATTCAATCTTTTTTTCTCTTTACGGTTAATGGAAGCGGATAGAATATATGACAATTGTATATAGAATGTTGCATCATATGAGAAGGTTAATCGTACTGGACTTTGGAATATGACATTTCCTTTTTTTCTTCGATAGTGAATACTTTTAGTTCAGTATTATAAGTGTTACACGTAGAAATGAGTAAGTTTCATGTTAAAATGTGGGAATTTATCTAGCGTCAACTAGTAGCCCCATTCCTACTAATTAAAGTTTCACTTTATCCCGCATTAATGGGCAGTAAGACCCCCTCCTCAAAATTCAGCGAAGCAAAGAAGTTAGGTGGGGATCAACTGCTCGTAAAAGCCCCACTGATTAAAGTTTCACTTTATATTATAGTGCATTTAATTTTACAAAAACTTTAAAAAGAATGAGGGAAGTAATTCATATAATGAAGAAGGAAAAGGGTTTTCTCATTTTTAATGTGAGAGGGGGAAGCACAGGGAGAATTCTGTATTTCATATCTTTTCTATTGTAAATTCCTGTGCGAAAAGGAAATGAAAATTACGATAATAGGTACTGGATATGTTGGATTGATTACAGGAGTAGGATTGGCAAAGTTGGGGCATTCAGTTACATGTTTTGATATAGATGGTGAAAAAATTGAACGGATAAAACAAGGGGATTTACCTATTTATGAGGTTAGATTACATGAATTAATAAATTATGCATATGAGAATAATGCTTTAACTTTTACATCAAATAAAGAAGAGGCATTTGATGATGTAGAGTTTATATTTATTGCAGTTGGAACACCATCTTTATTAGATGGGACGGCGGATTTAACGTATATTCAGAGTGCTTGTAAAGATATTGGATTATATGCGACAAACGATATTATTGTTGTTACGAAAAGTACAGTTCCAGTAGGTACAAATGATGTAATGAAGGGATGGATTGAGGGGAATTTAAAAGGGAGGCATACAGTACATATCGTATCGAATCCAGAGTTTTTGCGTGAAGGTTCAGGTATTTATGATTTCTTTCATGGAGATCGTATTGTAATTGGAGCGGATAGTGAGGAAGTAGCAAGAAAAGTAGAGAGTTTGTATAGCCAATTATGCTTAGAAACGTATGTTACAGATATTAAAAGTGCAGAGATGATTAAATACGCATCGAATGCCTTTTTAGCTACAAAGATTAGTTTCATTAATGAAATTTCAAATATATGTGAGAAGGTAGGCGCAAATGTATTGGATGTTGCCAAAGGGATGGGAATGGATAAGAGAATTGGTGCATCTTTTTTAAATGCGGGCATTGGATATGGGGGATCATGTTTCCCGAAAGATACGAAAGCACTGGTGCAAATTGCGGGAAATGTTGCTCATGATTTTCGTTTGTTAAAAGCGGTTATTGAAGTAAATAATAAGCAACAGCTGCTATTGATTGAAAAAGCGAAAAAAGTTATGAACATGAATAAAAAGCGGATTGCAGTTCTTGGCGCGTCATTTAAGCCAAATACGGATGATATTAGAGAGGCATCATCTCTTATTATAATAGAAGCATTACTTAATATAGGTGCAGAAATTGTTCTGTACGACCCAAAAGCAATTCAATATGTGAAAAATATATTTGGAGATGCTATACAATATAGTAGATGTATAGATGAATCGATTAGAGATGCGAGTGCGGTTTTTATCGTAACAGAATGGGAAGCTATTCGAGTGTACCCGTTAGAAAAGTACGTACAACTTATGAGAGAGCCTATTTTATTCGATGGGAGAAATTGTTATACTGATGAAGATGTTAAGAAACAAAAGATAGATTATTACTCGGTGGGCAGAAAAAGTATTTGTAATAGAAAAGTTTCTGTTATGCGTTAAAAAGGGATGTACTCATACATATTTTTATATGTCATAATAGAAGCTGTAATTAGTGAAAGAAAAGAGGCAATCACATGACTGAACGTTTAAAAGTAATGACAATTTTCGGGACACGTCCAGAAGCAATTAAAATGGCACCTCTTGTATTAGAGTTGCAAAAACACCCAGAAAAAATTGAATCGATTGTGACTGTAACAGCACAGCATCGCCAAATGTTAGATCAAGTATTAAATATCTTTGGAATTACGCCAGATTTCGATTTAAATATCATGAAAGACCGCCAAACTTTAATTGATGTTACAACACGCGGTTTAGAAGGTTTGGATAAAGTAATGAAAGAAGCGAAGCCGGATATTGTACTTGTACATGGTGATACAACAACAACATTTATTGCAAGCTTAGCTGCTTTTTATAATCAAATTCCAGTAGGCCATGTTGAGGCGGGTCTTCGTACGTGGGATAAGTATTCTCCATACCCAGAAGAGATGAATCGTCAATTAACAGGTGTAATGGCGGATCTTCATTTCTCACCAACAGCAAAATCAGCAACGAACTTACAGAAGGAAAATAAAGATGAGTCACGTATTTTCATCACAGGAAATACAGCGATTGACGCGCTGCAAACGACTGTAAAAGAAACATATAGTCATCCTGTACTAGAGAAACTTGGAAATGATCGTCTTGTACTTATGACAGCTCACCGTCGTGAAAACTTAGGTGAACCTATGCGTAATATGTTCCGTGCAATTAAGCGTCTTGTTGATAAGCATGAAGATGTACAAGTTGTGTACCCTGTTCATATGAACCCTGTTGTTCGTGAAATAGCAAATGAAATTTTAGGTGAACATAATCGTATTCATTTAATTGAGCCGCTAGATGTAATTGATTTCCACAATGTTGCAGCTCGTTCATACTTAATGTTAACGGATTCTGGCGGTGTACAAGAAGAAGCTCCATCACTTGGGGTACCAGTTCTTGTTCTTCGTGATACAACAGAGCGCCCTGAAGGTATTGAAGCAGGTACGCTGAAATTAGCAGGAACAGACGAAGAGACAATCTTTGGTCTTGCAGATGAGTTGTTATCAGATAAAGAAGCTCATGATAAGATGGCGAAAGCATCTAACCCTTACGGTGATGGTCGTGCATCAGAGCGCATTGTAGAAGCAATTTTACAACACTTTAATAAGTAAATAAAAAAGGCCCAATCGGATAGATTGGGCCTTTTTGTTACGGCTGATTGCGCATAATCCACTCTGCATGAGCATTTGTAGAAGGTGGCGGATTAGTTGGTGTTTTATTTTGGTTTGTTTCTTTTTTTGCTTGTTCGTTAGAATTAGAACTTGAATTTGAATCATGATTTGAGTTGTTTTTTGTAGTTGGATTTTTTGCTTTTTCCCCTAATTCTTTTTCAATTTCGTTACGCACCGTTTCTACACTGATTGGATCTGGAAGGAAGTAATAAATACCGCCTATCTTTTTGTCTTCGCCTTCAAGCTTTAACGTTTGTATTGTAGAAGGATCAAATCCAGAGAGTTTATTGTAAAGAGCAAGTCCGTCTGAAATAGGAATGTCGGTTTTTATATATTTTCCAACGACAGCTGTTAAATCTTTAATTTTAAATACAGTAGAGGTGGAGTTTAACTTTTGGGCAACAGCGGCTAGTAATTGTCTTTGTCTAGCAGCTCGACCATAATCGCCATTTGGATCTTGTTTTCGCATACGGACGTAAGCAAGTGCTTCTTCACCGTTTAAGTTTTGCTGTCCTTGCTTAAATTGAATTTTTTTGTAGTAATCTACGTCAGAGCGCTCCCAGAAATCGAAGGGTACGTCAACCGTAACGCCGCCGACAGCATCAACGATACCTTTAAAGCCTTGGAAATCAATTTTAAGATAATGGTCTACAGGAACTTTTAGAAAGCCTTCGACAGTTTTGATTGCCATTTCTTCTCCGCCGTAAGCATGGGCAGCGTTAATTTTGTCTTCCTTATCTTTACCAACAATTTTAACTCGAGAATCACGAGGAATACTCATAAGTGAAATCTTTTGAGTTTTCGGATTGACTGTTGCAAACATTAATGAGTCCGTACGACCATTTTGACCGTCTGTCGCATAATCTTCTATACCCATAATGAGAATTGTAAAAGGTTCCTTTGTAATTTCTACATCTTTGTTTCTTAAATCCGATTTTTCACGAGTAAAACCACTATACATCCCCATAAGAGAAGAGTAAGAATTTAACACATAAACTCCTATACTGCCAAATAAAAATGCGAAAATAAGGAAGAAGAAAAGTTTCCTTCTTCGCTTCTTTTTTATTCTGCTATTTTGGAGATGATAATAACGTTCTTCCATATATAATCTCCTTAGTTCGTTAGTTCATTTGTAGGGAAGTAATTCACTACATTAATCTTTGAAGGTGATAAAAGAGTTATGCTTAGATAACATCTTGTTCTAAGTACAACATATCTCCTTCTGTAATTGTACATTTCCCGTTTGTTAATTCAATCATCCAATTTGTAAATGCTTGTTTGCCGTCTTCTTCTACATAAGTATCAAATGTGACATTTTCTAGATAATGTATATCTTTAATGGCATATTTTGAATTACGTAATTCATTTTCTACTTTGCCAAGTAATGTGTAATCAATCTCGGTTTGCATCACACGCATTAGTTTTCGCTGGACAACACCGACATGATTAATGCCTTCGCTTGTACACTTTCCATATGCACGAATTAATCCACCTGCGCCAAGTTTAATGCCACCAAAATAGCGTGTTACGACAACGACGGTATCTTTTAGCCCACGTTTTTTTAGTACTTCTAGCATTGGTACGCCAGCTGTACCGCTAGGCTCGCCGTCATCATTTGCTTTTTGAATATGATCTTGTTCGCCAATTAAATAAGCGGAACAATTATGTGTTGCATTCCAATGCTGTTTTTTTATTTTTTGTATAAATTCTTGAGCCTCTTCCTCGGTCGTTGCTCGGCTAATATAACAAA
This sequence comes from Bacillus sp. AF62, assembly GCF_050312695.1. Lineage (NCBI taxonomy): Bacteria > Bacillati > Bacillota > Bacilli > Caryophanales > Bacillaceae > Bacillus > Bacillus sp. AF62. Next base: position 33,314 of record NZ_JBNPJZ010000098.1, read on the forward strand.
TAAATCTTGATTTTTGAATGACGATTTCGTGTTCGCCGTAGTCTTTGATTGTTAAATATTGTAATAGCACTTGTATACGCCCCTATCTATCAACATGACTAGTACTTTCCATTTTAAAAGCGAGCCTTTTTATATTCAAACATTTTTTCTAAATAGGCTGAAGTTTTTGGTGAGTATTTTATCTTTTTGTTGTAATTTGTCGAGATGGTGAGTATAATTTCAACCGGCATTTCCCTGTATGGATGCACCATTTGTAGTTTTCGTGTAAAATTAGGAAATAAAACTTTTTATAAGGCAGGTACGAAAATGAAAATAGCTATTGTTACTGATAGTACAGCATATATACCGAAGCAAATCCGTGATGAACTCAATATATATATGATTCCATTAAACGTTGTGTTTGGAACAGAATCTTATCAAGAAGAAGCTGAAATTTCAGCAGATGATTTTTATGTGAAAGTACGTGAACAAGAGGAACTTCCAAAAACTTCTCAACCAGCAATCGGAAAGTTTGTTGAGCTATATGAAGAACTAGCTAAAGATTATGATGCAGTTATTAGTATTCACCTATCAAGTGGAATTAGTGGTACATATCAAACATCAACGACAGCTGGACAGATGGTAGAGGGTATTGATGTATACACGTATGACTCTGAAATTAGTTGTGAAGTACAAGGATTTTATGTGCGTGAAGGTGCAAGGTTAGCAAGTGAAGGAAAGAGTCCAAAAGAGATTATTGCTCGTTTTGATGAAATGAAGAAAACGATGGACGCCTATTTTGTAGTTGATGATTTACATCATTTACAACGTGGTGGTCGATTAAATAGCGCGCAAGCTTTCATCGGCAGTCTGTTACAAGTGAAGCCAGTTTTATATTTTAGAGATAAAATCATTATTCCGTTTGAAAAGATTCGTACACGTAAAAAAGCATTAAAACGTATCATTGAAATTTTTGATGAGCAAGCAAGTAAAGGTGTACCTATGGAAGCAGTTATCATTCATGCGCAACGTGAAGAGGAAGCGAATGAATGGAAGAAAGAATTAGAAGCAAAATATCCTCACGTCACAATTCGTACAGGTTATTTTGGAGCTGTAATTGGTACGCACTTAGGTGAAGGTGCATTAGGTCTTGGATGGTATACGAAGTAATAAAGATATAAAAAGCTCTCTTTTTAAGAGGGTTTTTTTACGGGTATGTTACGTTTAGTTGACAAGTTAATATTTGGAAATGGTAAAATGTACGTAAAATAAAATAATGAGGAAAGTTTTATAACTTACTTTTTACAAGAAACTATATTATAATAGAAGAGAGGTGAAACATATGGAGCATAATTCTTGTTTATGTCCAAAGTTTGAGTCAGCTTTTACTCTGCTTAGTAAGAAGTGGACTGGCTTAATTATTAAATCTTTGCTTGAAGAGTCGAAACGGTTTAGAGAAATCGCAGATATTATCCCAAATATGAGCGATCGTATGTTGTCAGAGCGTTTGAAGGAATTGGAAAGCGAGGGCATTGTAGTTCGTAATGTCTATCCAGAAGTACCGGTTCGAATCGAGTATGGCTTAACTGACAAGGGAAAAGCGTTAGAAAGTGTTATGGATGAGGTCCAAAATTGGGCTGAGAAATGGATGAAGTAGCATTTCATTTGTATTCGTATATTTAATAAAACGTAAGGGATTCCTTACGTTTTTTCTTTGTTTATAGAAGTAAGAAAAGTATATAAATTTCTACACACACATACAAAAATATACGAATTTTGCGCTAGAGCTACATATAATATTACATTTGTTTTACAAAAACGTAACATTAGCAAAAAAAATCCCGAATTATGGTATAAATTTTATAGGTTATATACGGAAAAAGAAAAAAGAAAGCGGTGTAAAAAATAAAATGAAAAAGCTAAAAATGGCATCTTGCGCATTAGTTGCAGGGTTAATGTTTTCAGGGCTAACACCAAATGTATTTGCAGAAGATAAAATTTCTGACGTGAAATCACAAATTAATACACAAAATGACACTTTACATAAACAACAACAAGAACGTGATGAATTACAAAAACAAATGAATGACTTAAACAAAACAATTCAAGGTTTAGATAAGTCTGTTCAAGAGAATGCTGCAAAGCTTGATGAAACAACGAAAAAAGTTTCTGATACTGAGCAATTAATTGAAAAGAAAAATAAAGATATTGCAGAATTACAAACGAAGATTGCAAAACGTGAAGAGTTATTAAGAAAGCGTTTAGTTGCACTTCAAGAACAGCCAAATACGAACGTTGTAACAGAAGTTCTTGTAAACTCTAAAAACGTTGCAGATTTAGTTGATCGTTTAACTTCTGTTTCTAAAATTCTTGAGTCTGATGAAGATATCATGAAAACACAGCAAGAAGATCAAGCTAGTGTGAAAAAAGATGTTGCAACGGTAAAAGAGAAACAAAAAGAATTAAAAGAAGCACAAGCTCAAATTGAAACTGCTAAGAAAGAACTTGACGCTGAAAAAGAGAAAAAAGCAACAGCGGTAAACGATTTAAGCGGTAAAATGGATACAGTTGTAACTTCAATGACAAGTACGGAAGGTCAATTGAAAGAGCTTGAGAAACAAGCGTTACAATTACAACGCATTGCAGAAGAAGAAGCACAAGCAAAAGCTGCACGAGAAGCTGCTGCTCAAAAACAAGCAGAGCAAGCTGCTAAAGCTGCGCAAGCTCAGCCAGCACAAGCACCTGCAGAGCAAGCTGCACCAGCAAACAATGGTGGACAAGCTCAAAAAGAAGAGCCTAAAAAAGAAGAACCTAAAAAAGAGGAACCAAAAAAAGAAGAGCCTAAGAAAGAAGCACCTAAACAAGAAGAGAAAAAGCCAGCTCCAAATGTGGGTGGCGTAATTGGTAAAGCGCAAAGCTACTTAGGTTTACCATATGTTTGGGGAAGTGCATCTCCATCAAACGGTGGTTTTGATTGTAGTGGATTCATTTCTTACATTTTTGGTGTAGGTCGTCAAGACGTTGCAGGTTACTGGAACTCAGTTTCTAAAGTAGGTAGCCCACAACCAGGAGACTTAGTATTCTTCCAAGGTACTTATAAAGCAGGTCCATCTCACATCGGTATTTACGTTGGTAATGGCCAAATGATTCATGCTAGTGATAAAGGAATTGCATACGGTGATATCAACAGCTCATATAACCAAAAACATTTCTTAGGTTACGGTCGATTCTAGGATTTATAAAAGAATAAAAAACGTGTATAAAGTCGATAGCTTACTATTTTATAAGTAGGTTATCGGCTTTTTTGAGTTTTTACGGGATTTGAAGAAGGGTTTATAGTAGTGCTGGAGGTGATTGTCGATGCTAGCGGGGAAACAGTTGCTATTAGACGAACTTTCTTCAGATTTACAGAGGGAATTAAATGATTTGAAAAAGAAGGGAGAGGTCGTGTGTGTACAAGGTGTAAAAAAGAAGGCTTCTAAATATGTATGTCAGCGCTGTGGAAATATAGAACAGCGGCTATTTGCGTCGTTTTTATGTAAAAGATGCAGTAAAGTGTGCACATATTGCCGGAAGTGTATAACGATGGGGAGGGTAAGTGAATGTGCTGTACTTGTTCGCGGGATTGCTGAAAGAAAGAGAGAAAAGAATTTAAACTTGTTACGGTGGAGCGGAACGTTGTCTACTGGTCAGAATTTGGCGGCGCAAGGAGTTATAGAGGCTATTAAGCGAAAAGAATCATTTTTTATTTGGGCTGTATGCGGGGCTGGGAAAACAGAGATGTTGTTTTACGGTATTAACGAAGCGCTTCAAAAAGGAGAAAGAGTTTGTATCGCAACGCCGAGAACGGATGTTGTTCTGGAATTAGCACCGAGATTACAAGAAGTATTTCCATATATAAAGGTAGCGGCTTTATATGGAGGGAGTGTGGATAAAGAAAAAGATGCAGTACTAGTCGTTGCAACCACGCATCAATTATTGCGTTATTATAGGGCGTTTCATGTCATGGTTGTAGATGAGATAGATGCTTTTCCATATTGTGCAGATCAAATGTTACAGTACGCGGTAAAACAAGCGATGAAAGAAAGAGCGGCGCGTATTTATTTAACTGCGACTCCAGATGAAACGTGGAAGCAAAAATTTAGAAGAGGTGAACAAAAAGGTGTTATTGTTTCTGGACGATATCACCGTCATCCTTTGCCAGTTCCTTTATTTTGTTGGTGCGGGAATTGGAAAAAAAGCCTCATTCATAAAAGAATTCCTCGAGTTTTACTACAGTGGTTACAAACGTACTTAAATAAAAAATATCCTATTTTTTTATTTGTCCCCCATGTGCGATATATAGAAGAGATAAGCCTGTTGTTAAAGTCATTAAACAAGCGAATTGAAGGTGTACATGCAGAAGATCCGGGTAGAAAAGAAAAAGTAGCGGCTTTCAGAAAAGGAGAAATCCCATTATTAGTTACAACGACAATTTTAGAGCGAGGCGTAACAGTAAAAAATTTGCAAGTAGCGGTTTTAGGGGCGGAAGAAGAAATATTCTCAGAAAGTGCACTCGTACAAATTGCGGGCCGAGCAGGGCGGAGCTTTGAAGCACCGTATGGAGAGGTCGTTTATTTTCACTATGGTAAGACAGAGGCGATGGTGCACGCGAAAAAACATATTCAAGGTATGAATAAAAATGCGAAAGAACAAGGATTGATCGATTAATGCATTGTTTACTTTGTGATGAGTGTTTTGTAGAAACGGTTAGTTGGTACAATTTTTTTGTAAAGTGTCATAGAAAATATATATGTGATAGATGTGAGCAGAAACTTTCCTATATTATAGGAGAAATTTGCATGGAGTGTGGGCGGCCTTTAGAATATGTTCCTGCCTCATTTCAAGAAGACGGAATTTGTATAGATTGTCTAAGGTGGATGAAAGAGGCGGAGTATCGTTCTTTTAAAAACCGTTCGTTATATATGTATGATGATGAGATGAAAGAAATAGTAGCGCAGTTTAAGTTTCGGGGGGATGCAGAGTTAGTGCGCATTTTTTATCGTCCTTTTCGAAGTTTATTTCAAAAGTATTTTGCTAATGTTTCAACCGTTATCGCTGTTCCGCTTAGTAAGGAAAGGGAAGTTGAACGTGGTTTTAATCAAGCTGAGTTATTAGCAACTTGTTTACCTGTCAAAATTTCTTATCCATCATTAAGAAGAAGGGAAACAGAAAAGCAAAGTAAGAAGACACGTAAAGAAAGGGTGTCAGGAAGCAATCCTTTTTATTTTCAGGGAGAAGAGATGTTTTCTGGGCAACATATTTTACTCGTTGATGATGTGTATACGACTGGAATTACAGTTAGGCAAATCGGAAGTTTGTTATATGAAAGAGGGGCAAGGGAAGTATCTAGTTTGACACTTTGTAGAAGTTAATATGGCAGTGTCGAAAGGGATAATAAAAAGGCGATAAGTCTTCTTTGACTTCATATGTTGTCATTCGTTATAGTCAAAATATGGGGCGAATGCCCTGATTTTTAGAGTGAAGGGAATGGAATGAACATGCAAGGAAGAGTGAAATGGTTCAATGCAGAAAAGGGATTTGGGTTTATTGAGCGTGAAGATGGTGACGATGTATTTGTCCATTTTTCTGCTATTCAACAAGATGGGTATAAGTCATTAGAAGAAGGGCAACAAGTAGAGTTTGACATTGTAGATGGAGCACGTGGACCACAAGCAGCTAATGTTGTGAAACTGTAGGGGATATTGTTTTGGGAAGAGAAAGCTGCGTTTGTGGCAACGTTATATATATGTAGTAGAACCTCTTGTTTTTCGCAAGGGGTTTTTTGTTATAGGGTAAGTTGTCAAAAAGTTGTTTCTTTTCTGTAACGAATTGTCCACAGTTATATTCGTTATTCACGATGTTAATAGGATAAAATAAAGATAGAAACGATGCATCTTTTCATTTCAACAAAAAACGATAAAAAAATCGCAATTCCACTAATTTTTTTAAAAAAGTTAGAAGGAGTTTTTAAGCCAGTGTCGAAATTATAGTACATAGGCTTGAAAGGAGGAATTCATCTATGAAATTCAACATTCGTGGTGAAAATATTGAAGTAACTCCAGCATTAAAGGAATATGTAGAGAAAAAACTAAGTAAGTTAGAGCGTTATTTTGATACATTCCCAGAGATTAAAGTTAATTTAAAAGTATACTCTGACAAGCAACGTGTCGAGGTAACAATACCATTTACTGATTTATTACTTCGTGCAGAAGAAACTAATAGCGATATGTACGCTGCTATCGATTTAGTAGTTGATAAACTTGAGCGACAAATTCGTAAACATAAAACAAAGGTAAATCGTAAGTTACGTGAGAAAGGTTCTATGAAAACGAACTTTATCCTTCCAGAAGCAGTAGCTGTTCTGGATGCGGTAGAAGAGGATGAATTAGAACTTGTACGTACAAAACGATTCGATTTAAAACCGATGGACGTTGAAGAAGCGATCCTACAAATGGATATGCTAGGACATAATTTCTTCGTCTTCACAAATGCTGATACAAATGAAACTAATGTTGTATATGGCCGTAAAGATGGGAAATACGGTTTAATCGAAACTAAATAATAATTCAAAAGCGCAGCCGAAATGGCTGCGCTTTTTTTGCTGAAAATAGATTTTTAAAAAACTTTTCTTAATTTAGCACGAGACATTCGGCCGATTGTTGTCATAGTTATAAGACAAGTGTTACAATTATCATTAGGTATATACATTTTAGTTTTTTTAATTAGGAGAAAAATTGGCATAACATACATTTGATTTTTATAACGACTGATTGTAATAGAGAAAAAGAAAAACAATCGGAAGTTTTATTTTAATAAAAAGAGGAGCGTATTTCCTATGATCGGTATTTTAAAAAAGGTGTTTGATGTAAACCAACGCCAAATTAAACGTATGCAAAAGACAGTTGAGCAAATTGATGCATTAGAGTCATCTATTAAGCCACTAACTGATGAACAATTAAAAGGAAAGACGCTTGAATTTAAAGAACGTCTAACAAAAGGTGAAACAGTAGATGATCTACTACCTGAAGCTTTTGCAGTTGTTCGCGAAGCGGCAACTCGTGTTCTTGGAATGCGTCCATATGGCGTACAGTTAATGGGGGGTATTGCCTTACATGAAGGGAATATTTCTGAGATGAAAACGGGTGAAGGTAAAACGTTAACATCTACATTACCTGTATATTTAAATGCTTTAACAGGAAAAGGTGTTCACGTTGTTACAGTCAATGAATACTTAGCACAACGTGATGCGAACGAAATGGGACAACTTCATGAGTTCCTTGGCTTAACGGTAGGAATTAACTTAAATAGTATGTCACGCGAAGAGAAACAAGAGGCTTATGCTGCTGATATTACGTATAGCACAAATAATGAGCTTGGATTCGATTACTTACGTGACAACATGGTTTTATATAAAGAGCAGTGCGTTCAACGTCCACTTCACTTTGCTATTATCGATGAAGTCGATTCTATTTTAGTCGATGAAGCGCGTACGCCGCTTATTATTTCGGGACAAGCTCAAAAATCAACAGAGCTATACATGTTTGCAAATGCATTCGTTCGTACGTTAGAAAATGAAAAAGAGTATTCATTTGATGTGAAAACGAAAAATGTAATGTTAACAGAAGATGGTATTACGAAAGCAGAGAAAGCTTTCCATATTGAAAACTTATTCGATTTAAAACATGTAGCACTTCTTCACCATATTAATCAGGCGCTTCGTGCACACGTTGTTATGCATCGTGATACAGATTATGTTGTACAAGAGGGCGAAATCGTAATTGTAGACCAATTCACTGGTCGTCTTATGAAAGGTCGTCGCTATAGCGAAGGTTTGCACCAAGCGATTGAAGCAAAAGAAGGTGTAGAAATTCAAAATGAAAGTATGACGCTTGCAACAATTACGTTCCAGAACTATTTCCGTATGTATGAAAAGTTATCTGGTATGACTGGTACAGCGAAAACGGAAGAAGAAGAATTCCGTAGTATTTACAATATGAATGTTATCGTAATTCCAACAAACAAACCGATTATTCGTGATGATCGTGCCGATTTAATCTTTAAATCAATGGAAGGTAAGTTCAATGCAGTTGTTGAGGATATTGTGAATCGTCATAAACAAGGGCAACCTATTCTTGTAGGTACAGTTGCAATTGAAACTTCAGAGCTTATTTCAAAAATGTTAACACGTAAAGGTGTACGTCATAACATTTTAAATGCGAAAAACCATGCGCGTGAAGCAGATATCATTGCAGAAGCCGGTATGAAAGGTGCTGTAACGATTGCAACGAATATGGCTGGTCGTGGTACAGATATTAAGCTTGGAGATGATGTGAAAATCTTCGGTCTAGCAGTTATCGGTACAGAACGTCATGAAAGCCGTCGTATTGATAATCAGTTACGTGGTCGTGCTGGTCGTCAAGGGGACCCTGGTGTGACGCAGTTCTACTTATCAATGGAAGATGAATTAATGCGCCGATTTGGTTCAGATAATATGAAAGCAATGATGGATCGTCTTGGTATGGATGATTCTCAGCCAATTGAAAGTAAAATGGTTTCTCGTGCGGTAGAGTCTGCACAAAAACGTGTTGAAGGAAATAACTATGATGCACGTAAGCAGTTATTACAATACGATGATGTACTTCGTCAGCAACGTGAAGTTATTTATAAGCAACGTCAAGAAGTAATGGAATCGGAAAACTTACGTGGCATTATTGAAGGTATGATGAAATCTACAGTAGAACGTGCTGTTGCGCTTCATACACAAGAGGAAATTGAAGAGGATTGGAACATCAAAGGTCTTGTTGACTACTTAAATACAAACCTTCTTCAAGAAGGAGACATAAAAGAAGAAGAATTACGTCGCCTTGCTCCTGAGGAAATGAGCGAACCGATCATCGCGAAATTAATAGAGCGTTATAATGACAAAGAAAAGCTTATGCCAGAAGAGCAAATGCGTGAGTTTGAGAAGGTTGTTGTATTCCGCGTTGTAGATACGAAATGGACAGAGCATATTGATGCGATGGATCACCTTCGTGAAGGTATTCATTTACGTGCTTACGGTCAAATTGATCCACTTCGTGAGTACCAAATGGAAGGATTCGCGATGTTCGAGTCAATGGTTGCTTCTATTGAAGAGGAAATTTCTCGTTACATTATGAAAGCTGAAATTGAACAAAACTTAGAACGTCAAGAAGTTGTTCAAGGTGAAGCTGTTCATCCATCTAGCGATGGCGAAGAAGCGAAGAAAAAGCCAGTTGTAAAAGGTGACCAAGTGGGCCGCAACGATTTATGTAAATGTGGTAGCGGTAAAAAATATAAAAACTGCTGTGGTATTGTTCAGTAATATAGGGCGGTAGCTTTGGCTGCTTTGCAAACTTTTATATCAAAAATGTATAATTAAGAAGAATTAAACTCTCTCCGTAATAAGTGGAGAGAGTTTCCCTTGTTTTCATACGAAAGTAACAGCAATTACATAGAGGTGAAGGAAATGGAATTAGTAGAAATTAGACAGGAATTAGAGAAAATGGCTAAGCGATTAGCGGCTTTTAGGGGGTCTCTTTGACCTCCCTACTAAGGAGAACCAAATTGCAGAATTAGAAGAAAAAATGATGGGCGCAGGATTTTGGGATGACCAACAAGGCGCACAAGTTGTAATTAATGAAGCGAATGCGTTAAAAGATATGGTTGGAAGTTTCCGTCAGTTAGATGAGACGTTCGAAAATTTAGAAGTAACGCATGAGCTTTTAAAAGAAGAATATGATGAAGATTTACATGAGGAATTAGAATCAGAAGTAAAAGGCTTAATTCAAGAAATGAATGAGTATGAGCTTCAGTTACTATTAAGTGATCCTTATGATAAAAATAATGCGATTTTAGAATTACATCCAGGTGCAGGTGGAACTGAGTCACAAGACTGGGGTTCTATGTTATTACGTATGTATACACGTTGGGCTGAAAAACGTGGATTTAAAGTAGAAACGGTTGACTATTTACCAGGTGATGAAGCTGGTATTAAGAGTGTAACTTTATTAATTAAAGGTCATAACGCTTACGGTTACTTAAAAGCAGAGAAAGGTGTACATCGTCTTGTACGTATTTCACCATTCGATTCTTCAGGTCGTCGTCATACATCGTTTGTATCTTGTGAAGTTGTACCAGAGTTCAATGATGAAGTTGAAATCGAAGTACGTACAGAAGATTTAAAAATTGATACGTACCGCGCAAGTGGAGCGGGTGGACAGCACGTAAATACGACAGATTCAGCAGTTCGTATTACACATACACCGACAAATACAGTTGTAACGTGTCAGTCAGAGCGTTCACAAATTAAAAACCGTGAGCATGCGATGAAGATGTTAAAAGCGAAATTATATCAAAAGAAACTAGAAGAGCAACAGGCACAATTAGATGAAATCCGTGGGGAACAAAAAGAAATCGGATGGGGTAGCCAAATCCGTTCTTACGTATTCCACCCGTATTCTCTTGTAAAAGACCACCGTACAAATACGGAGGTTGGTAACGTACAAGCAGTTATGGATGGAGAGATTGATCCATTTATTGATGCTTACTTACGTTCTCGCATCTAATAAGCGAAAAAAAGCCAACAAAATTGTTGGCACATGCTGAGGATATAGAGGATAGAAAGAATTTGATTTTATTTTTATAGATGAAGTAAAGAGGAAGAGAAGTTGGAAACGACAACTTCTCTTTTTGATGGGATTATATGTAGATTACAATGCTGTATATTGTTTTGTAAAAAGTAGAGAATAGTAAAATAGAGCGGTAATAGGGGAAAGATTTATAAAGAACTTTTCTAATTTTCCTTTTAAAAAGGATTCTTTATAGAAGTTCTTTAAGTTGTTCACAGAATTGAAACAACTTATGAAAGCTTTATTTTATCAAGGTTCTCACTGTATTTTTGAGGAATATGAAATACACCTTGGTTTTTCTATATAAAGATAATGCTTATAATGAAAATGAGTGTGTTAAGAATAAAAAGAATATCAACAATGGGGAGCGATAGAATTGAAAAAGAAATTGTTGGCTATTGCGCTAGGGACATCGGTTGTTTTTACTTTAGGAGCATGCGGAAATAAAGAAGAGAGTAAGTCTTCGAAACAGTCTGCAAGCACAGACAGCGCAGAACAAATTTTCCAAAGAAGTTGTGCTGGATGTCACGCGACAGATTTATCAGGGGCAACTGGACCTGATTTAAGAAAAGTAGGCGGTAAGTACGACGCTGCAGATATCGAAGAGATTATTAAAAAAGGCCGCGGTTCAATGTCGCCAGGACTTATTCAAGGTGAAGATGCGAAAAAAGTATCTGAATGGTTAGCTGAACATAAATAAAAAAGGTGAAATGGACGAGTTGATAATATAGTCAACTCGTTTTCCTTTTTCTGGGATGTAACATAACTGTAACAAAAATGTATCCAAATTGGAAACCGTTTGATGTTACAATGGGTTTTGTAGAATTTTGCTGAAATATATTACATAGAGTAGTATTGCTTATGAAAAAGCGTAAGTAAACTGCCTTCAACAAGAAAGACCAGGCGAAAATAAAGGGTGTCTTTTATTTTCAGATGTACAGAAAAGTATTTCGAAAAAAATCATTAAGTATTGGGTGATAAATAATGATAAAAATGACGAATGTTTATAAGGAGTACCCGAATGGTATGAAAGCCATTGCTGGTCTCACAGTTAACATTAAACAAGGTGAGTTCGTATACGTAGTTGGACCGAGTGGAGCCGGAAAATCTACATTTATTAAAATGATGTATCGTGAAGAGAAGCCATCTACAGGATCAATTAATGTAAATGGACTTGTTATTGAAACATTGGCAGAAAGAGATGTTCCATATTTCCGTCGTCAATTAGGCGTAATTTTCCAAGATTTTAAATTGCTACCTAAATTAACGGTATATGAGAATGTTGCGTTTGCTTTAGAAGTAATTGAAGAAGAACCAGATGCAATTCGTGAGCGCGTAACAGAAGTTTTAGGTCTTGTAGGTCTTGAAGATCGTGCAGATGCAATCCCAAGTGAACTTTCGGGCGGGGAGCAACAACGTGTTGCGATTGCGAGAGCGATTGTAAATCGACCAAAGGTTGTAATTGCCGATGAGCCAACAGGTAACTTAGATATTGAAACAGCTCTTGATATTATGAAGATTTTTACTCGCATTAATGAGCGTGGTACAACAATTGTTATGGCGACGCATAATGCAGATATCGTAAATACAATCCGTCATCGTGTAATCGCGATTGAAGGCGGAAAAATTGTTCGAGACGAGATTGAGGGAGGATACGGATATGAAGGCTAAGACCCTTAGTCGACATTTGCGAGAAGGTGTAAAGAATCTATCACGTAACGGATGGATGACGTTTGCTTCTGTTAGTGCAGTAACAGTTACATTATTACTTGTAGGTGTCTTTTTAACAGCGATTATGAATATGAACCATTTTGCGACGAAAGTAGAGCAAGATGTAGAGATTCGTGTACACATTGATCCAGCTGCAAAAGAAGCTGATCAAAAGAAATTAGAAGAAGATATGAGTAAGATTGCAAAAGTAGATTCTATTAAATATTCTTCTAAAGAAGAAGAGTTAAAACGTTTAATTAAAAGCTTAGGTGATAGTGGAAAAACGTTTGAGTTATTTGAACAAGATAACCCACTTAAAAACGTATTCGTTGTAAAAGCAAAAGAACCAACAGATACAGCGACAATCGCGAAGAAAGTTGAAAAAATGCAGTTTGTCAGTAATGTTCAGTACGGAAAAGGGCAAGTTGAACGATTATTTGATACTGTAAAAACTGGTCGTAACATTGGGATTGCGTTAATTGCTGGTCTTTTATTCACAGCGATGTTCTTAATCTCTAATACAATTAAAATTACAATTTATGCTCGTAGTACAGAAATTGAAATTATGAAACTTGTTGGTGCAACAAACTGGTTTATTCGTTGGCCATTCTTGCTAGAGGGATTATTCTTAGGAGTATTAGGATCAATTATTCCAATTGGCCTAATTCTAGTTACGTATAATTCGTTGCAAGGTGTGTTTAACGAAAAACTTGGCGGAACAATTTTCGAGCTTCTACCATACAGTCCTTTCGTATTCCAATTAGCTGGTTTACTAGTGTTAATCGGTGCTTTAATCGGTATGTGGGGAAGTGTAATGTCAATTCGTCGCTTCTTAAAAGTATAAAAAGTTGCAAACATAATTCGTACAAGCTTATCATATAGTAGAAATAGGTAAAGGCATCACACACTGTGTGATGCCTTTTGCTACACCACCTGTGTGTTTTGGAAAGGGGAATTCCGCATTGAAACGTAGAGTTGCAATTATTGGAATGGTTGTTGCATTTTTAATTGGTGCTGGCGGAATGTTTGCAGGCATGTCTGTATTTGGGGTTACCCCAGCAGAAGTAACGCAAACAATTTCGAGTGGGAATGCTAGCACTGCGCAAGGGAATTTGGCAAAAATTAATGAGGCGTATGCACTAATTGATTCACGTTATGTGGAAGACGTGAAAGATGAAAAGTTAGTTGAAGGTGCAATACAAGGTATGTTGTCTACGCTGAAGGACCCTTATTCCACGTATATGGATAAAGAAACAGCCAAACAGTTTAGTGAATCGCTTGATCCTGAATTAGAGGGGATTGGGGCTGAGGTGAACAAGACGGACGATAAGCTTATTATCGTATCGCCAATTAAAGGTTCACCAGCAGAAAAGATAGGAATTAAACCGAATGACCAAATTTTATCTGTAGATGGAAACAGTGTGAAAGACTTATCACGTGAAGAAGCGGTATTAAAAATTCGTGGTAAAAAGGGAACGACTGTCGCAATTGAAATTAAACGTGCGGGAGTAACTGATCCGATTGTATTTAAAATTAAGCGTGAAAAGATTCCAATCTTTACAGTGTTTAGTTCTGTGAAGCAAGAGAGTGGAAAAGATATCGGTTATATGCAAATCACTTCTTTTGCTGAGAATACAGCGAAGGAATTTAAGGATCAGTTAAAAGAGTTAGAGAAGAAAAATATAAAAGGCTTAGTTATTGACGTGCGTGGTAATCCTGGTGGCTATTTAAATAGTGTAGAAGATATACTAGGGGAAATTATGACGAATAAAAAGCCAATGCTACAAGTAGAGCAGCGAAATGGTGAGAAGAAGAAATTCTCTACGGAACTGAAAGAGAGAAAACCATATCCAATTTCAGTATTAATTGATAATGGAAGTGCTTCTGCTTCAGAGATTTTAGCGGGTGCGCTGAAAGAAGGAGAAGGATACGATTTAATTGGTGAAAAAACATTTGGTAAAGGTACTGTCCAGCAAGCTGTTCCATTTAAAGACGGCAGCAACATTAAATTAACAATGTTTAAATGGTTAACACCGGATGGGAACTGGATTCATAAAAAAGGAATCGCACCAACAGTAGAAGTGAAGCAACCAAATTATTATCATGCGACACCAATTCAAATTGAAAAAACACTTTCATACAATTCAAATGATGTACAAGTAAAACATGCTCAAGAAATGCTTAAGAGCTTAGGGTATGTACCAGGTCGTGAAGATGGATACTTTAGTAAAGAGACAGAATCGGCGCTGAAAGCATTCCAAAATGCGAATGAGATGGAAGCGACAGGACAGCTTGATAAAAAGACAGCTGAAGCGATTCAAACTAAAATTATCGAAAAAATCCGTTCTGGAGAAAATGATTTACAATTACAGTCAGCATTAAAGTTAATGGCAAAATAAGAAGAAATACAGGCAGTTTGCTGCCTGTATTTTTTTGTGTTAAACAAACGTTTGTTTAGTTGTGATAATATAAAAAGAAAGAATGATATAAATGGTGGTGAATGAGTTCGTGGAGGCGTGGATTTTTGAAATAATGCGGGCAGTTGGACGTTTTTTCTTACACCCTGCTGTCTATATATTTGTAATAAGTAGTATCTTCGTTGGATACTTACGTATGTTAAGAGAACGAAAAGATTTTTCTTTTAAAGTTTATGATATTTGGTTTGAACTGCGAACCTCTCTATTTGCAGGGATTGGATACGGATTAGTAGTATCTATTATTACGATTGGGCTTGGACTTGTTGTTTCTAAAGCAAGCTTATGGGCTATTTTAATTTGGACATTACTATTTGGATTAACGGCTATGTATCGATATTTATCGGCAGCTTATACATTTAGCATTGCGATTGTATGTGTTCTATTATCTTCTAAGCTACCAGTTTCCTTCTTACAGCTTCGAGAAGGTGAAGAGAATACCATCGTATCCCTTGCTATTTTGCTAGGCGTTATGCTTATTGTAGAAGGCTTATTGATTTCTAAAAACGCGGTAGGATACTCTACACCGAAGATTAGGAAGGGGAAGCGTGGATTAAAGATTGGTTTACACGAATCAAAGCGTTTATGGATCGTTCCTATTTTTATTCTTGTACCGGGTGATGCGGTAACGCAGTTTATTTCATGGTGGCCTGTCGTTTCAATAGGTTCAAATACATATTCTCTATTCCTCGTTCCATTTTTAATTGGATTTATGAGAAAGATTAAAAGTTATGAGCCGACGGAAGCTTTATTATTTACAGGAAGACGTGTTTATGGATTAGCAGGACTTGTGCTCGTTTTAGGAATCGCAAGTTACTGGTGGCACGTACTTGCAATTATCGCGATGGGAGTCGCGATGCTTGGGCGTTTCACAATTTCGATGCAAGAGAAAATTGCCGATGAAACAAGACCAGCGTATTTTGCTGCACGCAATGATGGGCTCATTGTACTAGATACAATTCCAAATACAATTGGAGCAGAGCTGAAATTACTGCCTGGAGAAATTATTACGAAAGTAAATGGAGTCATTCCAAAAAGCGCCGAGGAATTTTATGATGCGCTTCAAACGAAGACGACAGGAGCATTTTGTAAATTAGAAGTATTAGATACAAATGGTGAGCTTCGTCTTGCACAAACTGCATTATATGCTGGTGGACATCACGAATTAGGTATTGTATTCGTTGAACAGGAGCATGAGTGGGATTCAGAAGCGATGTAATAGAAGGAATGGTATCACCTTGTGGTGGTACCTTTTTTTGTTTTTTTGGGGGAGGGTAGTTAGTAAATGAAATTTATATCGGCGATTTTGCAAATATATCAGCGTAACTCGAAATATATCGGCGATTATTCGAATATATCGACTTTCCGGCCAAAAACGACAGCTATCGCAAAGCTTATTTTCAGTTTCATAGACGGATAACTTGAATAATTATTTGATAATGGTTATCATTTAGGGAGTCTTTTTAATTTTGGAAAATGGAGGTAAGATATGCTGCGTAAATTTTTCTCGTACTATAAACCGTATAAAGGTTTATTTATACTCGACTTTTCTTGTGCGGTTGTCGCAGGATTATTAGAACTCGGCTTCCCGCTTATCGTAAATCAATTTATTGATAAGTTATTGCCAGGGCAAAACTGGACGCTTATTTTATGGGCTTGTTTCGGTTTACTCGCAGTTTATATGTTAAATGCAGGCTTACAATATGTCGTTACATATTGGGGACATATGCTTGGTGTTAATATTGAAACAGATATGAGGCAGAAATTATTTGATCATATTCAAAAGCTATCATTCAGATTTTTTGATAATAATAAAACAGGTCATTTAATTTCGCGCCTTACAAACGATTTAATGGAAATTGGGGAAATTGCTCACCATGGACCAGAAGATTTATTTATCGCCGTAATGACTTTAGTTGGGGCATTCTCATTTATGATGATGATCAACTGGAAGTTAGCGTTATTAACGTTCTTCGTCATTCCATTCCTATTATGGTTATCACTTTACTTCAATAAAAAAATGACAGGTACATTTAGACGTTTATTCTCAGACGTTGCTGATTTCAATGCATGTATTGAGAACAACGTTGGTGGTATTCGCGTTGTACAAGCATTCGGAAATGAAAAGTTTGAGAAAGAGCAATTCGCTGTGAACAACGCTCGTTTCCGTACAACGAAATTAATGGCGTATAAAATTATGGCTTTAAATTCATCGATTAGTTATATGCTCATGCGTCTCGTAACGCTCTTCGTATTAATATGCGGTACATGGTTTGTTCTGCAAGGAGAATTAACATACGGTGGATTTATCGGATTCGTTCTATTAACGAATATTTTCTTCCGTCCAATTGAAAAAATTAACGCGGTAATCGAAAGCTATCCGAAAGGAATCGCTGGTTTTAAAAGGTATGTAGAGCTTCTTGAAACAGAGCCTGACATTGTAGACTCTAAAGATGCAATGGAAGTTAAACAGGTACATGGTGATATTCAATATAACAACATTACATTTGGATATGAAAATAAAGAACCGATTTTAAATGACATTAGTTTGAACATACATGCAGGTGAAACGGTTGCGTTCGTTGGACCATCAGGAGCAGGGAAAACGACGTTATGTAGCCTATTACCACGTTTTTATGAGCAAACATCTGGATCAATTCAAATTGATGGTATTGATACGAAAGATATGACATTATCTTCACTTCGTAAGCAAATTGGAATTGTGCAGCAAGATGTGTTCTTATTCTCAGGAACAATTCGTGAAAATATTGCTTACGGGAACTTAAAGGCGTCAGAAGCTGAAATTTGGCAGGCAGTAAAACGTGCGCAGTTAGAAGACTTAATTTACTCACAACCAGACGGTTTAGATACTGTTATCGGTGAGCGTGGTGTAAAACTTTCTGGTGGACAGAAGCAGCGTCTAGCAATTGCCCGTATGTTCTTGAAAAACCCGCCAATTTTAATACTAGATGAAGCTACTTCCGCACTAGATACTGAGACGGAACTTGCAATTCAAAAATCACTTGCTGAATTAGCAGCTGGTCGTACAACGTTAGTTATCGCTCACAGACTTGCAACGATTAAAAATGCAGATCGAATCGTCGTTGTAAATAAAGACGGTATTGCAGAACAAGGTTCACATGATGAATTAATTGAGCGTGGCGGAGGATACAGTAGGTTATACGAAGCTCAGTTTAGTTCGTAAATATAATTTGTACTGAATTAGTGCACCATAAGTAGGTAAAAATCTCATATGGGAGGCTATAAAGTATGATTGTAACAACAACGTCTACAATTCAAGGAAAAGAAATTATTGAGTATATCGATATCGTCAATGGAGAAGCGATTATGGGCGCGAATATCGTTCGTGACCTCTTCGCTTCTGTCCGTGACGTTGTCGGCGGTCGTGCGGGTGCTTATGAAAGTAAATTAAAAGAAGCGCGCGACATTGCAATGGAAGAGATGAAAACTTTCGCAAGACAAAAAAATGCGAATGCCATTGTTGGTATTGACGTGGATTACGAAGTAGTTCGCGAAGGGATGCTAATGGTTGCTGTGAGCGGGACTGCTGTCCATATATAAAAGTAAAAAGCCGTGCATCAGCACGGCTTTTTACTTTTATATGTCGAAGTTTCAATATTTCTTGGGAAATGCGGAAGGTCCCGTCGATATATAGGGAAGACATTAGAGTACTTCTTTACATTTCCGTATTTGAACTAATAATGTTTCGTATTCCTGGTTGAGAGATGTGATGTCATCTTTTTTGTCAAACTAATTTCTATTTACTATTTTTGAATTTATTATTATACAATTGTACTTTTGCCAGCGCCTCAGCATCGTTTTTGATTTCATCTAATCCATTCGCATCTCCAATGATATATCCTTCAAATGATGAACCAACAAAATCGAAGATGTATTGAAACTGAGCAATAAGCGGCAATGCCTTCAGTTTTGGATTGTCTCCGCCAACGATGACAACATACATCTTTTTATCTTTCATTTTCTCTTTGAAATGAAGAGGTGTATCGCGCAAGCTTTGTGACCAGCGATCAACAAAGTTTTTCATATGTCCACTCATTCCGTACCAATATAATGGTGTAGCAAGGATAATTGTGTCGTGCTCTAGCATGCGTTTGGTTAACTGCTCGTAGTCATCATTTACGGGTTGGAATCCTTCCGTATCATGACGTTGGTCTGTAATAGGATAGACGGTATGATCACGCAAATAAATTTGTTCTGTTTCAATGTCCTCTATCATCATATGTGTTAAAGCTTCTGTATTTCCGTTTTGTCTTGAACTGCCATGTATAACAAACATATAATCATCCCTTTTCTTTTGCTTGTTTTAGGAGTGAAACGTGTTTTTGCAAATTCGCTTGGATGTTGGAAAGCAATGTGATTTGCTTTGTTACTTCATTGAGTTTATCTTCGTAAAGTGTAAGGATACTGCTGCACGGATTGTCGTACAGGTGCGGTTCAATTTCAAGGCAGCGCAGCATCCTTGCCGTCTCTTCTAAATTTAAGCCAATTTGTAAGTACATTTGAATAAGCTCCACTTTTTCGATGGCACTTTCATCAAAATCACGGTAGCCATTTGCAAGGCGCTTAGAAGGGAGTAATCCCTTTTCTTCGTAATGTCTTAGTGATCTTTCACTAACGCCAGTTTCTTTTGATAATTCTCCAATTCGCAATGTATTTCACTCCTTTTACATGTATTGTAAACCTTCACACTAATGTGAAGGTCAACTCTGTTTTTTTGCAAAAGAATCTACATGATTTAAGAACACTTGAATGGCTTTAGATGGAATGAAATATTTACCGCGCACGATGGAGAACGGACGGATTAGTTGTTCATTTGGAACTTCGACGTGGAATAGTTCTTTTGCTAATAGCTCTTTCCGTACAGTCCAATCAGAAAGGATAGCGATGCCAAGCCCGGCACTAACAGCTTCCTTTACGCTTTGGATACTACTGAATGTAAAGAATCGTTTCATTTTTAAATGGTGTTGATGAATAAAGCGGTCACTATAAGCGCGTGTACCAGAACCACTTTCTCTTAATACCCATACTTGATCTTGGAGTGTACTTTCATTTATTTCATTTGTGCGGAGTAATGGATGATTTGGCGGGACGACGAGCTTCATTTCATCTTGCATAAATGTTTCAACATCTACGTCGGCATATACGACTAGTCCTTCCACTAGGCCGATATCAATTTGATTAGAGCGAAGGCTTTGCAAAACGTCTTCTGTATTTGAGATGAAAGTATGAACTTCGACGTGTGGATTTTCATTCGCATAGTTAGCCAGTATTTTTGGAAGTAAGTATTCGCCAATTGTAAAACTAGCACCAATACGAAGTGTTCCTGTTACAACGTTATGTAGTTCATTAATTTCTTGTTTAGCATCTTCGTAAAGAGAGAGCATTTGCTTTGCATGTATATATAATATGTTTCCTGCTTCCGTAACTTGGACGTGTTTCGGGGAGCGTTGAATAAGCGTAGTGCCAAGTTCGTTTTCTAAGTTGCGTATATGCATACTTACTCCAGGCTGTGAAAGGTTTAATAATTCTGCTGCACGGGAGAAGTGTTTCTGTTCAACGACAGTAACAAAAATTTTTAAAATGTCTACGTTCATATAATGGGCTCCTTTCTTTTTCTATCATCTTATCATAAGTATTTCTGATGATAGAGATTTGGTATTGGTATTAAACTTATTATAGAAACTCTCTTATAATGTAAGTAGAAAGAACATGCATGTTCCAATACGATTATTGGAGTGGTTCAAAATGGAACAAACACTTGTTATACAAAAGAAGAAGCGTTTTGGATTTTCGCAAGGAATTGGGATTACATTATTAATCGCAATTGCCGCGAAATATTTAGCAGAGCTTCCATTTTTAAATATTATGGGACAATTAGTAATTGCTATTCTAATTGGGATGGTTTGGCGCGCTGCAATTGGAGTTCCTCATGATGCGATTACAGGAACGAACTTTGCGAGTAAGAAGTTACTGCGCTTTGGGATCATCTTACTTGGAATGCGATTAAATCTTGTTGATATTGCGAAGGCGGGGCCGAAAGTATTGGTCATCGCGGCGGTTGTTATTACATTTACTATTTTTGTTGTATACGGACTAACGAAAGTATTTAAAGTAGAAAAGAAACTTGGGATTTTAACAGCATGCGGTACGGCAATTTGCGGCGCGGCCGCGGTCGTGGCAATTGCACCGCAAGTGAAAGCAAAAGATGACGAAACAGCAGTTGGAGCGGCGATTATTGCAATTTTAGGTACAATATTTACGCTTATTTATACGTTATTATATCCAGTGCTTGGCCTATCTCCATACGGATATGGAGTGTTCTCAGGGGCGACACTGCATGAAATTGCTCACGTAATTGCGGCTGCGGCGCCAGGAGGAAGCACGGCTGTAGATATCGCAGTTATCGTGAAACTAACGCGCGTTGCAATGCTTGTACCAGTAGCGATTTTAATCGGATTATGGTTTGGTAAGAGTGAAGGTAGCGAGGAAAAAAGATCATGGCGCGACCTTCCAATTCCGTGGTTCATCTTTGGGTTTTTAGCAATGAGTGCAGTGCATTCGCTTGGGATTATTCCAGAAGTTGTTGCGGGATACATTGTTGTTATTGCTTATATGCTAATCGCAATGGCGATGGCAGGGCTCGGTTTAAATGTAGAGTTTAAAACTTTCCGTAAATTAGGAAGTAAAGCATTCGTGGCAGGGCTGATTGGCTCGGTTTGCTTATCGGTTCTTGGATACGTTCTTGTATGGGGATTAGGATTTATATAAGTAGGACGAAGAAGCTGTTCCAAAAGATATTTTGGGGCAGCTTCTTTCTTATGCTTATGGTGCTACTGATGTCGATATATTTGGGAAATCGCCGATATAAATGGAGTTGCGCTGATATATTTGCAAAATCGCTGATATAAATTGAATTACTCTTGTACTTTGTTAGAGAAGATATGCAGTGAAATGTTTTTCTAAAATTTGTAAAGATATCTTTACTTATAACTGGAAAATATTTATAATTTAAGTAAAGATATCTTTACTTTTGAAGGTGGATCCTATGGGTGTGAAAAATAAAATAAAAGAGTTAAGAAAGCAAAATCATATAACGCAAGTTGAAATGGCAAAGGCGATGCAGGTGACGCGGCAGACAATTGTGGCGATTGAAAACCATCATTATAACCCGAGTCTAGAGCTATCCTTAAAAATCGCCAAATATTTTGGATTGAAGGTGGAGGAAATATTTACGCTGGAGTAAGGGGAAAGAAAATAAATGATAAGCTTGAGAGATTTCAATTAGATTAAACGTTTAAATATATAAGGATTGGTTTTGGTTTATTAATTAGTACGGCATCAACGAGCGTGTTAGCAACAAAGAATAATAGATAGAAAAAGGGGAACTGGGATGGGATTACCGGTGTTATGTGTCGCTACAGCTATATTTTCGCTTCTTTGGGGAATGCAAAACTTTTCTCGTAATCCAGTGCCGAGTATTTGTATTATGATTGGTACTGTAGGTTTATCGTATTATTTATTATTATTAGCCCATTATCATAAAACGGCAACGAGTGTTGTTGTTGGAGCACTTATTTTATTTTGTGGGCGCGCCATACAAAAGGGGTTATTTCCATAAAAGCTGTTTATACACTTTGTATAAACAGCTTTTTGTATTTTTTTTACAAAATACTTGAAAGTTACGTAACGTCATCTTCTATAATGAGGGGGAAGAGGTGATGGTAGTGATTTCAATACAAGAATTGACGAGAGAAACAGGGGTTACAGTACGTACACTACGTTATTATGATCAAATAGATTTATTAAAGCCGAGCGGAAAAACAGAGGGTGGGCATCGGTTATATAGTGAAGCTGACGTTATTCGTTTGCAACAAATTTTATTTTTAAAAGAAATGGGATTTTCATTAAAAGAAGTTGCGAATATGTTAGTAAAAGGTGAGCTGGATTTGAAAAAATCACTTGAAAACCAACTTCGATTTGTACAAGAAGAGCAAAAGAAGTTCAATCGAATGGAGCGTGTTTTACAAGCGGTTGTTTATTCGGTAGATGTAGAGGGAGAACTTGATTGGAAAGTTATGTTTGAACTTATTCAGCTTTCAAAACAGTCTCCTCGTATACGTGAAATATTTCAAAATGAAGTATTTTCAAAGGAAGAACAAAAGTTGCTTCATAATTTGCCAAATATGAGTGAGGAAGATCCGAATGTTTTAGAATGGGTAGATTTATTAAAGCAATTACGTATTTTTATGAAAGAGGGTAAAGAAGCCACTAGTGATGAAGTACAAAGGGCAATGAAGAGATTAATGCAGAAGTGTTTAGAAATGGCTAATGGTGACGAAGCGTTTTTAGATAAGTTATGGGAAGTTAGAAAATCAAAGGAAGATTCACAGAAAATGAGCATGTATCCAATTGAAGAAGAGTTTTTATTATATATGGATGAAGCTTTTCGTATTTATGATGAAAGGGAGAAGGATAAATGAGCATACTCGCAGAATATCGTTGGTATTTTTTAATTGGAGCAGAGATTGTATTTTGGTTATCGGCTATCGGTTTCTTTTTACTCCGTTACGGATTCCGTTTGAAGAAGGCGAGCTTTATTATGGGGATTGTACTCCTCGTAAATGAAGTGTTTATTTTAACATTAGGGGCAGTGGACTATTATCAAACAGGAAAGTTCTCTAATTTTCAAATCATTACTGTAATTATTTTACTGTATGCAGTTTTCTACGGGAAAAAGGATTTGAAGAAGCTTGATATATTTGCGCAAAAGCTAGTTGCGAAATGGCGTAATGAACCGGCGCCTATTATTGAAGAACAGGTAGAATTAACAGGTATGGCCTATGCAAAGCAGGAAATAAAAAATTGGGTATTACATCTTGTTTTATTCGTTGGTGTGCACATATTCTTTTTCTTCGCGTATGGATTTATTCCATTTGAACAATGGGGTAATTGGTTAGAATCGGGAATCGTTTTAAATAAAGCTGCAAGTCGCGTGAGCCAAGTGTGGGCAATTATATTTTTAGTTGATACAGCGATTTCATTTTCATATGTGGTTTTTCCGAAGAAGGAGAAAGGAAAAGAAAAGCTACTTTCATAGTTGAAAGTAGCTTTTGGGTATACAAATAATTTTTATAGGAGAGGATGACAATAGAAAAAAGAACCAGCTTTATATGTCTATTTCTCTTTAGTTTAGTAGCATGCTCACCATCTAACACTACAATTGATAAGAAGAACGATGTCATTGTAAAGGGAACCAGGATTTCCAATCTAGATAAATTTGAAAATTTCGTTTTGAATGTCGAACAAAGGGAAGTTGATAAAATAAGAATTGTACAGTATACCCTTGAAGGGGACCCGATTTTTCAAACGTTAGAGTATAGTGGGAACGATATATTTTATGTGTCAGATAATAGAAAAGACAAATTTGCTGGGAAGGATAAAGGGTTACATAAAGATAGTTGTAAAAGTATTGTTAAAGAGCAGCGCGAATCAGAAAGTACTTATCGGTTAATAGATTGTATGAATGAAGCTGGGCGCAATGGATATGACTTAGTATATGTACCTAAAAAATAGAATTAGTAGAGGAAGGAAGTATTTACTCCTTCCTTTTTCTATGTGTATATTGTCGAAAACTTTACCGAATATCTGTTCGTTTTTTTAGGTTTTTTATAGGCATTCGTGGTAAAATAATAATACAGATTTTTATGAGGAGGTCGGATTTTACTTGGAACATCAATTTGAAATTATATCAGCGTATTCCCCGCAAGGTGATCAGCCGGTAGCTATAGAGAAGCTTGTAGAGGGAATTAATAGTGGAAAGAAAAAGCAAGTGTTGCTTGGAGCGACAGGAACGGGTAAGACATTTACGATTTCAAATGTCATTAAAGAAGTGCAAAAGCCAACACTTGTTATGGCTCACAATAAAACGTTAGCAGGACAGTTATATAGTGAGTTGAAAGACTTTTTCCCGAATAATGCAGTTGAGTATTTTGTTAGTTATTACGATTATTATCAGCCGGAAGCGTATGTACCACAAACAGATACGTTTATTGAAAAGGACGCGCAGATTAATGATGAAATTGATAAATTGCGTCACTCGGCAACGTCTGCATTATTTGAACGGGACGATGTAATTATCGTTGCGAGTGTATCGTGTATATATGGTTTAGGTTCTCCTGAAGAATATCGCGAGTTAGTTGTATCACTTCGAGTTGGTATGGAGAAGGACCGCAATCAATTGCTTCGTGAACTTGTTGATGTACAGTATGGACGTAATGATATTGATTTCAAGCGTGGTACATTCCGTGTGCGCGGAGATGTAGTTGAAATCTTCCCAGCATCACTTGATGAGCATTGTATTCGAATTGAATTTTTCGGCGATGAAATTGATCGTATTCGTGAAGTAAATGCGTTAACAGGTGAAGTATTAGCAGAACGTGATCATGTAGCAATCTTCCCAGCATCTCACTTCGTTACACGTGAAGAGAAAATGAAGGTCGCTATTGAAAATATTGAAAAAGAATTAGAAGAGCGTTTAAAGGATTTAAATGATAATGGTAAGTTGCTAGAAGCACAGCGTATAGAGCAACGTACACGTTATGATTTAGAAATGATGCGCGAGATGGGCTTTTGTTCAGGTATTGAAAACTATTCCCGTCATTTAACACTTCGTCCAGCGGGTGCAACACCGTATACGTTATTGGACTATTTCCCGGAAGATTTCTTAATTGTTATGGATGAGTCGCACGTATCAGTGCCACAAGTAAGAGCGATGTATAACGGGGACCAAGCACGTAAGCAAGTGCTTGTGGATCATGGATTCCGTCTGCCGTCAGCTTTAGATAATAGACCGCTCATGTTTGATGAGTTTGAGGAGAAAACAAATCAAGTTATTTACGTTTCGGCGACGCCAGGACCGTACGAGTTAGAGCAGTCACCAGAAGTAATAGAACAAATTATTCGTCCAACAGGGCTTTTAGATCCACCAATCGATATACGACCTATTGAAGGGCAAATTGACGATTTATTAGGAGAGATTCAAGATCGTATTGCAAAAAATGAACGTGTATTAATTACGACTTTAACGAAGAAAATGTCAGAGGATTTAACGGACTACTTAAAAGATGTAGGAATTAAAGTGAACTATCTTCACTCTGAAATTAAAACGTTAGAACGTATTGAAATTATCCGCGATCTTCGCCTCGGTAAGTTTGATGTACTGGTCGGTATTAACTTATTACGAGAAGGACTAGATATTCCAGAAGTATCACTTGTAGCGATTTTAGATGCTGATAAGGAAGGGTTCTTACGTTCAGAGCGCTCATTAATTCAAACAATTGGTCGTGCCGCGCGTAATGAAAACGGCCGCGTTATTATGTACGCAGATCGTATAACAAGATCAATGGGAATTGCAATTGAAGAAACGCAGCGTCGTCGTACTATACAAGAAGCCTACAATAAAGAGCATGGTATTACGCCGAAAACGATTCAAAAAGGCGTACGTGATGTAATCCGTGCAACGACAACGGCTGAAGAGACAGAAACATACGAAGCAACTCCTGCTAAGAAAATGACGAAAAAAGAGCGTGAAAAGACAATTGCGAAGATGGAAGCAGAGATGAAAGAAGCAGCAAAAGCGTTGGACTTCGAGCGTGCAGCTGAACTAAGAGATTTACTATTAGAATTAAAAGCGGAAGGGTGAAAAGAGTGAGTAAGAGCAAGGATTTTATCGTTGTAAAAGGTGCTAGAGCACATAACTTAAAAAATATTGATGTAACCATTCCGAGAAATCAGCTTGTCGTTGTAACGGGATTGTCTGGTTCGGGGAAATCATCATTAGCATTTGATACGATTTATGCAGAAGGGCAGCGCAGATACGTAGAATCGTTATCTGCGTATGCGCGCCAGTTTTTAGGACAAATGGATAAGCCGGATGTAGATACGATTGAAGGATTGTCACCAGCGATTTCAATCGATCAAAAAACGACGAGTCGTAATCCACGTTCAACTGTCGGAACGGTAACGGAGATTTATGATTATTTACGTTTATTGTTTGCGCGAATTGGTACGCCAATTTGTCCAAATCATGGGATTGAAATTACATCACAAACAGTAGAACAGATGGTAGACCGTGTTCTTGAATATCCTGAACGTACGAAATTACAAGTGTTAGCTCCTATCGTTTCTGGGCGTAAAGGTGCACATGTGAAAGTACTTGAAGATATTAAGAAGCAAGGATATGTTCGTGTACGTGTTGATGGTGAAATGCTTGATGTGTCTGAAGAGATTACGTTAGATAAAAATAAGAAGCATTCTATTGAAGTTGTAATTGACCGTATTGTTGTAAAAGAAGGAATCGCAAGCCGTCTTGCTGATTCACTTGAAAGTGCATTAAAGCTTGGCGGAGGCCGAGTGTTAATCGATGTAATGGGAGAAGAGGAACTTCTATTTAGTGAACATCATGCTTGTCCGCATTGTGGTTTTTCAATCGGAGAATTAGAGCCGCGTATGTTCTCATTCAACAGTCCGTTTGGAGCATGTCCTTCTTGTGATGGACTTGGTTCAAAGCTAGAGGTAGATTTAGAGCTTGTTATCCCGAACTGGGATTTATCATTAAATGAACATGCGATTGCACCTTGGGAGCCGACAAGTTCACAATACTATCCACAACTTTTACAATCTGTATGTAATCACTACGGCGTTGATATGGATATGCCTGTGAAAGATATACCGAAAGATTTATTTGATAAAGTGTTGTATGGAAGCGGGGAAGAGAAGGTTTATTTCCGCTATGTAAATGAATTTGGTCAAGTAAAGGAAAATGAGATTTTATTTGAAGGTGTTATTCCAAACATTGAACGT
Organism: Bacillus sp. AF62; assembly: GCF_050312695.1. Lineage (NCBI taxonomy): Bacteria > Bacillati > Bacillota > Bacilli > Caryophanales > Bacillaceae > Bacillus > Bacillus sp. AF62. Next base: position 61,071 of record NZ_JBNPJZ010000098.1, read on the forward strand.
CGTTATCGTGAAACGAGTTCCGATTACATTCGTGAGCAAATGGAAAAGTATATGGCAGAACAAGCTTGTCCGAAGTGTAAAGGCGGCCGCTTAAAGCCTGAAAGCTTAGCTGTTTTTGTTGGTGATAAAACGATTGCTGACGTAACGAAGTATTCAGTTCAAGAAGTACAAGAATTTTTCTCGAATGTAGAGCTAACGGAGAAGCAACAAAAAATAGCTCATTTAATTTTAAGAGAAATTCAGGAGCGCGTTGGATTCTTAGTGAACGTTGGTTTAGATTATTTAACGCTAAGTCGTGCGGCTGGTACGTTATCAGGTGGTGAGGCGCAGCGTATTCGCTTAGCGACGCAAATTGGTTCTCGTCTAACTGGCGTACTTTATATTCTTGATGAGCCTTCAATTGGTTTACACCAGCGCGATAACGATCGTCTTATTCGTACATTGCAAGAAATGCGCGATTTAGGTAATACATTAATCGTTGTTGAGCATGATGAAGATACGATGATGGCTGCTGATTATTTACTTGATATCGGACCAGGTGCAGGTATTCACGGTGGGCAAGTTGTATCGGCAGGGACACCAGCTGAAGTGATGCAAGATGATAATTCGTTAACAGGAAAATATTTAAGCGGTAAAGAGTTTATTCCAGTTCCACTTGAAAGACGTAAAGGTGACGGACGTAAAGTGGAGATTGTCGGCGCAAAAGAGAATAACTTAAAGAATGCAAAAATGTCATTCCCACTCGGTACGTTTGTAGCGGTAACAGGTGTATCTGGATCAGGTAAAAGTACGATGATTAATGAAGTACTATATAAATCGTTAGCGCAAAAGTTATATAAAGCGAAAGCGAAGCCAGGTACTCATAAAGAGATTAAGGGTCTTGAACATTTAGATAAAGTAATTGATATTGATCAATCGCCAATTGGTCGTACACCACGTTCTAATCCAGCGACGTACACAGGTGTATTCGATGATATTCGTGATGTGTTTGCACAAACGAACGAAGCTAAAGTGCGCGGTTATCAAAAAGGACGTTTCAGCTTTAACGTAAAAGGTGGCCGTTGTGAAGCGTGCCGTGGTGATGGAATTATTAAAATCGAAATGCATTTCTTACCAGATGTGTATGTTCCGTGTGAAGTTTGTCACGGTAAACGATATAATCGTGAAACGTTAGAAGTGAAATATAAAGATAAGAATATTTCTGAAGTGTTAGGGATGACAATTGAAGATGGAGTAGAATTCTTTGCCAATATTCCTAAAATTAAGCGTAAACTTCAAACGCTTGTAGATGTTGGGCTTGGTTATATGAAATTAGGTCAACCAGCAACAACATTATCTGGTGGGGAAGCACAGCGTGTGAAATTAGCTTCTGAATTACATCGTCGTTCTACAGGTCGTACGTTATATATTTTAGATGAGCCAACGACTGGGTTGCATGCGCATGATATTGCACGTCTTCTAGAAGTGCTGCAACGTCTTGTTGAGAGTGGTGAGACGGTACTTGTAATTGAACATAATTTAGATGTGATTAAAACAGCTGATTATATTGTTGATCTTGGACCAGAAGGCGGGGACAAAGGTGGACAAATCGTCGCTTCGGGAACGCCAGAGCAAGTAGTAAAAGAAGAGCGCTCGTACACTGGTAAGTATTTAAAAGAGATTTTAAATCGTGATAAAGCAAGAATGAAAGAGAAAATAAAAGAAGTAGAGTTATCGCAATAAGTTTATTGATGAAAACCGAGTGGAAATGACGCTCGGTTTTTATTTTACGAGGAAAAACTGGTAAGTATGTTAGTAGGTATACAAGCATGAAAGATAGAATAAGTTGATATAAGTGTTTGTATCATACTTGCGTTTATTATCTATTAGCGTATGATGAAATATATATGTTTAAAAGGATGTGTAACGAAATGAGATGGATTGTATCACTTCTTGTAAATAGCGTTGTGTTAATCGCTGTATCGGGGCTTTTAAAAGGGATTGCACCAGATGCATTTTACGTAGCAAATATACAAACTGCAATTATTGCGAGTATTATATTGGCGGTTTTAAATGTGTTCGTAAAGCCGTTTTTAATTTTAATTACGCTACCAATTACTGTTGTAACTTTCGGCTTCTTCTTAATTGTTATTAATGCGATTACGTTAAAAATAGCAGATTCATTATTAGGAGATGCTTTTAATATATCAGGATTTGGTGTAGCGATTGTTGCGGCAATTTGTATTTCAATTTTTAATATGATTATTGAGAAGGCAATTGTGGAACCTCTATATGAAAAAAAGAGAAAATGACAAAAAGAAAAACATTTTATTATTCGTATGAAATGTTTTTTTCTATTTATTAGAAACCGTATTTCTTGTTTCCAGAAAAAAATGGTACAATATCCGGTAGAATGGAATTTTACATCAAACGAGACTGAACCCGCAGCGGAGTGGAGGTTTATACATATGCCAAAAGTAAGGACAAAAGATTTAATTGAACAATTTCAATTGGAGTTAATAAGTGGTGAGGAAGGAATTCATCGTCCGATTGATACAAGTGATTTATCACGACCTGGAATTGAAATGGCAGGATTCTTTACATATTATCCAGCTGATCGCGTGCAGCTTCTTGGAAAAACGGAGCTTACGTTCTTTGATACGTTAACAACAGAGCAAAAACAAGAGAGAATGAAAGCGCTTTGTACCGAGGAGACGCCATGTATTATTATAACTCGTAATCAAGATGTACCAGATGAGTTATTACAAGCATCACGTGAATCAGGCATGCCTTTATTACGTTCTTCTCAAACGACAACGAGATTATCAAGTCGTTTAACTAATTATTTAGAAGGTAAGCTAGCACCAACAACTGCTGTTCATGGTGTATTAGTAGATATTTACGGTGTTGGTGTTTTAATTACAGGTCAAAGTGGTGTTGGTAAAAGTGAGACAGCTCTTGAACTTGTGAAGCGTGGTCACCGCCTTGTTGCGGATGATAGTGTAGAAATTCGCCAAGAAGATGAAGACACATTAGTAGGAAGCTCACCAGATTTAATTGAGCATTTATTAGAAATTCGTGGTCTAGGTATCATTAACGTTATGACGTTATTCGGTGCAGGGGCAGTGCGAAATTACAAGCGTATTACACTTGTTATTAATCTTGAAATTTGGGATCAAAAGAAAAACTATGATCGCTTAGGTCTTGATGAAGAGAAGATGAAAATTATTGATACAGAACTTACGAAGATTACACTTCCAGTTCGTCCTGGTCGAAACTTGGCTGTTATTATTGAAGTAGCAGCGATGAACTTCCGTTTAAAGCGTATGGGAGTCAATGCAGCACAGCAGTTCTCAGAACGATTAATGAGTGCGATTGAGTTAGGGAATCAGGAGTAAACATTGGAGAGGGAGGTCATACATATGCTGTTAGGTTCTGTACCGCAACTTGACCGCGTAGCTGTCCAACTTGGGCCGTTTCCTGTTTATTGGTACGGGATTATTATCGGTACAGGTGTGCTATTAGGTCTTTGGCTAGCAACTCGCGAGGGAGAAAGGCTAGGTATTCCAAAAGATACATTTGTTGACCTTGTATTAATTGCAGTACCGATCGCTATTCTATTTGCGAGAATGTACTATGTTATTTTTGAATGGGAATATTACGCGCAAAACCCGAGTCAAATTATTAATATTCGTCAAGGTGGCTTGGCGATTCATGGTGGTTTAATCGGAGCGGTTATAACAGGGATTCTTTTTGCAAAGCGACGCGGGGTTTCATTCTGGAAGTTGGCGGATATTGCTGCACCAAGTATTTTACTAGGACAAGCAATTGGCCGATGGGGAAACTTTATGAACCAAGAGGCGCATGGTGATGAAGTAACGAGACAGTTTTTAGAAGGTCTTCATTTACCAGATTTCATTATTAATCAAATGTATATTGAGGGTGTGTACTATCATCCGACGTTTTTATATGAATCATTATGGAATTTTGCAGGTGTAATTTTACTACTTGCATTAAGAAAAGTGAATTTACGCCGCGGGGAATTATTCTTCACATATTTAATTTGGTATTCAGTAGGACGCTTCTTCGTAGAAGGCTTACGTACAGATAGTTTAATGCTAGGACCACTTCGTATTGCACAAGTAATGTCAATTGGACTTGTTGTTATTTCTATTATTTTCATTATTGTGAGACGAAAAATGGGGCAAGCTGATAAAAGATATTCGGAAAATTAGAGAAAAGTAGCATCTTATTATAAGATGCTGCTTCTTTCATATTCAGGAAGGCGAAAGGACTAAGGCAATGAGAATAAATACAGTGTTATTTGATTTAGATGGAACTTTAATTAATACAAACGAACTTATTATTTCTTCTTTTTTACATACTTTAAATACGTATTATCCAAATCAATATAAGCGTGAAGATGTGTTGCCATTTATCGGTCCATCTTTGCATGATACTTTCAGTAAGATTGATGAAAGTAAGGTTGAAGAGATGATTACAAGTTATCGCGAATTTAACCATGATCATCATGATGAATTAGTAGAAGAATATGAAACTGTATATGAAACAGTTCGAGAGTTGAAGAAGCAAGGTTATAAAGTTGGTATTGTTACAACGAAAGCGAGACAAACCGTTGAGATGGGATTACAGTTGTCAAAGCTTGATGAATTTTTTGATGTTGTCGTGACAATTGATGATGTAGAGCATGTGAAACCACATCCAGAGCCACTTCAAAAAGCGCTTGAATTATTAGATGCAAAACCAGAAGAGGCATTGATGGTTGGAGATAATCATCATGATATTGTCGGTGGTCAAAATGCGGGGACGAAAACAGCTGCGGTTTCATGGACGTTGAAAGGTAGAGCGTATTTAGAAGCTTACAAGCCGGACTTTATGCTAGATAAAATGAGCGATTTGCTACCGATTTTGTCTAATATGAACCGTTCATAAAGGTCCAAGTAAGTTAGTAGAGGAGCGAGCTAAGTGCGACGGACAACGCGCTATCCTGTTTCAGGAGAAAATTCATTATGGAATGTGTATAAAACAGTGTCTTTTTGGAAGGTAATGAAAAACTTTATTATTATCCAAATTGCGCGTTACACGCCATTTTTATCTGTGAAGAATTGGTTGTACCGTACTTTTTTACGGATGAAAGTAGGAAAGAAAACATCATTTGCGCTTATGGTAATGCCGGATATTATGTTCCCGGAAAAGATAACTGTGGGAGAGAATTCGATTATTGGCTATAATACAACGCTTTTAGCGCATGAATATTTAATTCGTGAATATCGACTTGGGGAAATCGTCATTGGAAATGAAGTGATGATTGGAGCGAATGTAACAATATTACCAGGTGTGAAAATTGGAGACGGTGCGATTGTCTCAGCTGGCACACTTGTTCATAGAGATGTACCGAGCGGTGCTTTCGTAGGTGGAAATCCAATGCGTATTATTTATACGAAAGAGCAAATGACCGCAAGAGAAGGTTCATGGTGAAAATGTAACATTTCTCCTCTTTTTTTATGAATAAAAAGGAAATAATTGAGTATAATATACTGTTTTGTTTTTTACGGAATCGTTTATACTTATAGATAGAAGAATGTGTGAGCGAAGAAAACAAAAAACTGGAGGATATATGGGGAAAAATCAAAGGATATATAAGGAGAACGGACAAGTTATCTCTTTTAATCAATTAGCGGACTTCTTTTATAAAAAAGGGATGAGAGCTTACAAAGGGCAAAAATTGCAAGATGCAATTAAATATTTTCGAAGAGCGGCACAAAGTGAGAAGGAGCCGTTTATTTTATGTCAATTAGCAACAGTATTATCTGAGGCTGGTGAATATCAAGAGTCGAACCAAATCTTCTTAAAGTTAGTTAGATCTAATCCAGAACTTGAACAGTGCTATTATTTTATTGCAAATAATTATGCATATATGGGGTTATTTCAACAGGCGAAGAAATATGCGGATCGTTATTTAGAAGTTGCAAAAGAGAAGGAATTCGTAGAAGATACATTAGAACTTCTTGAGATTATGGAAGAAGAAGCAATGGGTGCGGAAGAGATTGAAGATGAAGATGATTTAATTGTTATGCAGGAAGAAGCGAATCGTTATATTCGTAATGGACAATTGGAAGAAGCAATTGCTACATTAGAAATTGTTACGAAAGATTATCCGGAATTTTGGTCAGGTCATAATAATTTAGCCATTGCACATTTTCAATCGGGTAATGTAGACAAAGCACTGAAGTTAACAGAAATGATTTTAGAGAAAAATCCTGGTAATATACATGCGCTTTGTAATACGCTTATTTTTCTATATTCAATTGGAGAGCATAAACAAGTAGAAGCGTTAGCGGGACAGCTAGTTTCGGTATATCCGATTTCATTTGAACATCGTTTGAAACTGGGAACTACACTTGCAACAATTGGTTATTTCGAGCATGCATATAAATGGTTCAAACTATTAAAGCGTCAAGGATACGAAGGAGACGTTAGTTTTTATTATTGGTTTGCATATTCTGCGTATATGGTGAAAGATCAGCAACTAGCTGAAAAAATGTGGCAACATGTCGTGGAATTGCATCCTGATAAAAAGGGAAAAGAACCGTGGAATGCGCTGAATTTAGCAGATGAAGGACAAAACGTGTTATTTGAAGAATTACGAAAATCATTTCAGCAAAGTGCGACGCTAGAAGAACAAATGCTAGCTTTATATTTAATGAATGAATTGTCAACGCCGGAGAAGGTTGGATTCTTCTTTGATATAACGCAAGCGAAGAACGGTGTTCCCATCGTATCGCAACTTGCAAAGTACTTCTTTTTACTTAATAGTCATAAGAGTATTCCAGCTGATTTACAGCAATTTGAGCAGTGCGCGAGAATCGCGGATGCCTTATACAATTATACGAAAAAAGATGATGAATTAATTGAAGAGTGTTTACACTTTTGGTTTTGTACGTTCATACGTTTATATACATCTGGAGACATATTTACAAATGTGTACGGCTGGTCAGCTGCGATTGAATACATTGTACGCGGCGAACAAGGAAATAAAATGACACAGTCGGAGCTTGGAGATGTATATAATGTATCTGTAGCGACTGTCCGAAAGTATGTGCAAGCTGTTAAGCGTACGCACACATAAGATAAGCAAATCATTGGGAAAAAAATGATGCTAACAGTATAATGAGGGTAACTTAATTGTGTAGGAATGGATAGGAGTGAATAGTGTGTCAGAAGAAAAAATTTATGATGTCGTTATTATTGGTGCAGGACCAGCTGGTATGACAGCTGCAGTATATACATCTCGTGCAAATTTAAGCACATTAATGCTTGAGCGTGGTATTCCAGGTGGCCAAATGGCAAACACGGAAGATGTAGAAAACTACCCAGGTTATGAGTCTATTTTAGGACCAGACTTATCAAATAAAATGTTCGAGCATGCGAAGAAATTTGGTGCTGAATATGCATACGGTGATGTGAAAGAAGTCATCGATGGTAAAGAATACAAAACAATTATTGCTGGTAAAAAAGAATATAAAGCACGTGCAATTATCGTTGCAAGCGGTGCAGAGTATAAAAAAATTGGTGTACCGGGTGAAACAGAACTTGGCGGCCGTGGTGTATCATATTGTGCAGTATGTGATGGGGCATTCTTTAAAGGAAAAGAACTTATCGTAATTGGCGGTGGAGATTCTGCTGTTGAAGAGGGTGTGTTCTTAACACGCTTCGCATCAAAAGTAACGATCGTTCACCGTCGTGACACGCTTCGTGCACAGAAAATTTTACAAGACCGTGCTTTCCAAAACGAAAAAGTAGATTTCATTTGGAACCACACTATAAAAGAAATCAACGAAGCAAGTGGTAAAGTAAGAAGTGTAACACTTGTAGACGTAAACAGTGGAGAAGAGAAAGAAGTCAAGACTGACGGCGTATTCGTATACATCGGTATGTTACCATTATCAAAACCATTTGTTGAACTAGGTATTACAAATGAAAATGGTTACCTTGAAACGAACGAACGTATGGAAACGAAAATTCCTGGTATTTTCGCAGCTGGTGATGTTCGTGAAAAAATGCTTCGTCAAATTGTAACTGCAACAGGTGACGGTAGTATTGCAGCACAAAGTGCACAACATTATGTAGAAGAATTATTAGAGGAATTAAAAACTGTATCAGAAAAATAAGAGATAACATACCTTGTGAGAAGAAAGCTACCGACAGGAGCTTTCTTCTTTTTTTGTGTGAAAATGTCAAAGTATTGTCAAAAAATATAAGGATTATAAGCTTTCTTATTGATATACTGGACTTTACGGAAAAAATCACTATAAGAAATGAGGAATTTATTCAGTATGGAATGGCGTAATATATATCGTGGATTTTGTATGGGCGTTAGTGATTTAATTCCTGGTGTGAGCGGCGGTACAATCGCTGTTGTGTTAGGGATTTATGAACAATTGCTTGCGGCAATTAGTGGATTCTTTAGTCGTGAATGGAAAAAACATTTAGGGTTTTTAATTCCACTTGCAGCTGGTGTGGCAGTAGCGTTTTTAACGTTAAGTCATGTTATTAAATATTTACTTGCAAATCATTATGAACCGACTCAATTTTTCTTCCTCGGTTTAATTATTAGTATATTACCGATGTTAATGAGAGAAGCTGATGCAAAGTCGTCGTTTAAAGGTAAGCACATTGTTTTATTAATAGTTGCAGCAATTCTTGTTGCGATCACAGCTTTCTTTAAACCAGATAAGGCAGCAGATCCAATTACGACGTTAACAATTTTAAATGCAATTGGTTTATTTTTCGCAGGATGGATGGCTAGTATGGCTATGCTACTTCCTGGGATTAGTGGATCGTTTATTTTATTAATTATTGGTGTGTATCCAACAGCAATTAACGCTTTAACTACACTTAACTTACCTTTAATCGTGGTTATCGGTGCTGGTGTTATGGTTGGATTTGTTGTAAGTAGTAAAGGCATTAGTTTTTTATTAGATCGTTACAAAAGTATGACATTTGCGGCAATTATTGGACTAGTTATCGGTTCGATTGTAATTGTGTTCCCTGGTATTCCAACCGGCGGATTTTCAATTATAAGTTCAATTATTACCTTTATTTTAGGATTTGCGATTGTTACTTATTTCGGTAAGAAATAAGGGCTTTAATCCCCTTGGCGATAAAAATCGTTAAGGGGATTTTTCATGCTATTCATTAAAAGTCTAAGCATTTACATTGCTTGTTATGGAAAGCTTTTTTAAAATTGTTGAGTAGCGTATGCTTAGCGAAAGAGGACTGGCTCCTTCGTTGTAGCAAACTGTTTTTGATAGTATAATGAAAGAAGTATGCAGTGAGAAATTTTACTGCAAGTAGCTGAGGTGAAGAAACATGCAAAGAGTGACAAACTGTGTGTTAATTAGAGATAATGAAGTACTCTTACTCCAAAAACCTCGCCGAAATTGGTGGGTTGCACCAGGCGGGAAAATGGAGCGTGGTGAGACTGTAAGAGATTCCGTTGTTCGCGAATATCGCGAAGAAACAGGTATTTATTTGAAAAACCCAGCGTTAAAGGGGGTCTTCACCTTTGTCATCCAAGAAGGTGATAAAGTTGTTTCTGAATGGATGATGTTCTCCTTTTTAGCGACAGATTTTGCAGGAGAAAACAAACTAGAGAGCGAAGAAGGCATCATTGGTTGGCATACATTTGATAAAATTGATGATTTAGCAATGGCGCCAGGAGATTATCACATTATTGATTATTTAATTAAAGGAAATGGCATAATCTACGGTACATTTGTATATACCCCAGATTTTGAGTTGCTTTCATATCGATTAGATCCGAGTTAAACCGTCAAGGAGAGGATACGATGACAGAGAATAATGATATAAAAATGGTAATTATTACAGGGATGTCTGGAGCTGGAAAAACAGTAGCTTTACAAAGTTTTGAAGATTTAGGATATTTTTGTGTAGATAATTTACCACCGATGTTATTGCCAAAGTTTATTGAGCTTATGGCGGATTCAAAAGGGAAAATGAATAAAGTGGCACTTGGTATTGATTTACGTGGCCGCGAGTTTTTCGAGCATTTATGGGGAGCACTTGATGATTTATCAGAACGTACATGGATTATTCCTCATATTTTATTTTTAGATGCGAAAGATAGTACGCTTGTAACTCGTTATAAAGAAACGAGACGTTCGCATCCACTTGCACCAACTGGTTTGCCGTTAAAGGGAATCGAAGCAGAGCGCAATTTATTAACAGATATGAAGGCACGAGCGAATATTGTGCTTGATACATCGGATTTAAAACCGAAAGAATTACGTGAAAAAATTGTTCACTTGTTCTCAACAGAAACTGAGCAAGCATTTCGTGTAAATGTTATGTCATTTGGATTTAAGTACGGTATTCCAATTGATGCAGATTTAGTATTTGATGTTCGTTTTTTACCAAATCCATATTACATTCCACATATGAAGCCATTAACAGGACTAGATGAAGAAGTTTCTTCCTATGTACTGAAATTTAATGAGACACATAAGTTTTTAGAGAAGTTGACGGATCTGATTACTTTCATGCTGCCTCATTATAAAAGAGAAGGCAAAAGTCAACTTGTAATTGCAATTGGATGTACAGGTGGACAGCATCGTTCTGTTACGCTTACAGAATACCTTGGGAAACATTTGAAACCAGAGTATAGTGTTCATGTATCTCATCGTGATGTGGAGAAGAGAAAGGGCCATTAAGGGATGAAAAAAGAGAGAAAGCCTAAAATTGTCATTATGGGAGGCGGGACTGGACTTTCTGTTTTATTAAGAGGATTAAAGCAATATCCTGTTGATATTACAGCAGTTGTTACAATCGCTGATGATGGTGGCAGTTCGGGTAGATTACGTGATGAGCTAGAAATTCCACCTCCAGGTGACATCCGTAACGTACTGGTTGCGTTATCGGATGTAGAGCCACTGGTGGAAGCTTTATTTCAGCACCGTTTCACAACAGGAGACGGACTGAAAGGTCATGCGTTAGGAAATCTATTGTTGGCAGGTATGACCTCGATTACAGGAGACTTTTTCCATGCAATTACGGAAACAAGTAAAGTATTAAATGTCAGAGGACGTGTATTACCAGCAGCGAATCAAAGTGCGGTACTTCATGCGGAACTTGAAGATGGGGAAATTGTAACAGGTGAATCAAAGATTCCTTATTACGGAAAGAAGATTAATCGTGTCTTTTTAACTCCAGAAGATGTAGAGCCATTGCATGAAACCTTGGCTGAGATTAAACGAGCTGATTTACTTGTTTTCGGCCCAGGAAGTTTGTATACGAGTATATTACCCAACTTAGTTGTTAACAAAATTGGGGACGCTGTTCTTGCTGCAAAAGCGAAGAAGGTATATGTATGTAACGTTATGACACAAGCGGGTGAAACGATGGGATATACTGCTTTTGATCATGTGCAGGCGTTACACGATCATTTAGGGCAACCATTTATTAATACTGCAATTGTAAATAACCGTGAGATTCCTTGTGAATTACGTAAGTTATACGAGGAAGAAATGTCTACACCAGTTGTAGTGGATGAAGAACGTTTTGCTGAAAATAATATTGATGTTATTCAAGAGGGATTAGCGAAGTATGATGATCGTGTTGTAAGGCATGATACGTTAAAGTTAGCTTCGATTTTATATTCATTGTTATAAATGTGCGTTGCCTCGTTTGAGGTGGCGCTCCTCATTCATATAGGACAAGAATTTTGTTCCATAATAATCGTATAAGGAGGTGTTGACTGTGTCATTTGCATCAGAAACAAAGAAAGAGTTGACGAATCTTGAAGTGAAAGAATGCTGTGAGAAAGCAGAATTATCGGCGTTACTTCGAATGAACGGATCGCTTTCTTTTTCAAACCGTCGCTTATCTATCGATATTCAAACGGAAAATGCGGCAATTGCAAGAAGGATTTATACGCTTTTGAAAAAAGGATATGACGTGACGGTAGAATTACTTGTTCGTAAAAAAATGCGATTGAAGAAAAATAATGTATATATCGTAAGGCTTGTTGAAAAGTCTCGCGAAATATTAGCCGATCTTCATATCGTTCGAGATGACTTTTCATTTATTCGAAATATATCACAAGAATTGATTGAGAAGAAGTGTTGTAAACGATCGTATTTACGCGGTGCATTTTTAGCAGGTGGTTCAGTAAATAACCCAGAAACATCATCTTATCATTTAGAGATCTTTTCGTTATATAAGGAACATAATGATGCTATATGTGAACTGATGAACGGATTTGATTTAAATAGTAAGACGTTGGAAAGAAGAAAAGGGTACATTACGTATTTGAAAGAAGCGGAGAAAATTACGGAATTTTTAAATATTATTGGTGCTCATAATGCACTTTTAAGGTTTGAAGATATTCGAATCGTACGTGATATGCGTAATTCCGTAAATCGTTTAGTGAACTGCGAAACAGCTAATTTAAATAAAACAATTGGTGCAGCGCTAAGGCAGATTGAAAATATCCGCTATATTGATGAGACGGTTGGTCTTGATATATTGCCAGATAAACTACAAGAGATTGCGCAACTACGAAGAGATTATCAAGATGTAACATTGAAAGAGTTAGGTGAGATGGTATCCGGGGGGAAAATTAGTAAATCGGGTATTAATCATCGTTTGCGTAAAATCGATGAAATTGCAGAGAAATTACGCGCGGGGGAAACGGTAGCAAAAAAATAAGAGGGTAAAGGGGAAATGGAGCTGTGGTTCAAAAACGAGTTCAGGTTTCATTAAAAAACGGTTTACAAGCACGTCCGGCTGCGTTGTTTGTACAAGAGGCAAATCGCTTTCATGCAGATATCTTCATTGAGAAAGATGGAAAGACAGTAAATGCAAAGAGCATAATGGGGATTATGAGCTTAGCAATTGGAACTGGAAGCATGATAACAATTACAACAGAAGGTTCAGATGCAGAAGAGGCTTTAGAAGCATTAGCTGCATATGTACAATAAAGAGCTATCGCGTATATGCGATAGTTTTTTTGTTTTGTTGTTTGTGCGGATTAGCGGGGAGGGGTATTTAGCTGGTTTGTCCTTGTCGGAGATTGTCGGTAAATCGATATGTTGTGTCGAACCGTTGATATATTTAGAGGGATACTGGATGGGGTATGTGAGCGGGGAACAATATATAAAAGAAGCGCCCAATTATAGGGCGCTTCCACTTTTAGTTGTATCCAGCTCCAGCGACCTGCGATTCTAAACGAGCCGCTTTCGCTTTTTAGTATTAACGATTTGTAAAGATCTTATCGATTAAACCGTATTCTAAAGCTTTTTCCGCTGTCATGAAGTTGTCGCGGTCTGTGTCGCGTTGTAGTACTTCAAGTGGTTGACCAGTGCGGTCAGCAAGAATTTGGTTTAGTTTTTCACGTAAGAATAGGATACGTTTTGCAGCGATTTCGATTTCAGTCGCTTGACCTTGTGCTCCACCAAGTGGTTGGTGAATCATTACTTCACTGTTTGGAAGTGCGTAACGTTTTCCTTTTTCACCTGCTGCAAGTAAGAATGCACCCATAGATGCAGCCATACCGATACAGATTGTTGATACTTGTGGTTTAATAAACTGCATTGTATCATAGATTGCCATACCCGCTGTGATAGAACCACCAGGGCTGTTGATGTAGATGTGAATATCTTTTTCTGGATCTTGAGATTCCAAGAATAAAAGCTGGGAAACGATTGAGTTAGCTACGTTGTCATCAATTGCACTACCAAGCATAATGATGCGGTCTTTTAATAGTCGAGAGTAAATATCGTAAGCGCGTTCTCCACGATTTGTTTGTTCAATTACTGTAGGAATTAAATTCATCTGTTATTTCCTCCTTCTAAAGCTTTCTTAGTCTTATAATACAATTATGGTCAATAAAGGTCAAACGAAACCACTTTAAATCAAAAAAATATGTAGTTGTACCATGAAATATTCGCTATGTTTTCGAAATTCCCTGCTTATGTATCTTCAACATCATAACCGAATTACGTAAATTTAAACGTTATGAAAACTGGAGAAAAAAGAAAAGAACGCCTTTTAACTGAAGCGTTCTTTCGATAATTAGTCTTTTAAAAGATAGGTTACTTTATTTAAAATTTTTTCGATTTGTTTCGCGTTTTTACTATACATTTCGTTTGCTGATTTCGACTTTGTTTCTAGGGAAAATAGTTCAAGATCAGCATGACATTTTTTTAAAGATGCTAATAATAAAGGTTTGTTTTGAGGAGAAGGCATTTGGAGTTTGTCATTGTAAATGTCGATAGTAAGTTGTCCGTATGAATCCACTTGACCGAGGAAGACATTTTCAATAACAACACCGAGTTTTTCTAATTCTGAATGTAGCCAAGCACGGTTATGTCCGCTTGCTGAAAGAGGTTCATCTAGTACATTTCCATCCATAATAACAGTTTGTGGTTCTTTTTCATTCGGTACTTTTAAACCGATGTCTTTTGCTGTAAGTGGCTGAGAATCTTTCTTTAATAATACATTTAATTCTCCGCTCGGTTCTAAGACAGCAAATTCGACTTCAGCTACGCTGAACGCACTTTTTCCACGGAGAAGTTCCAGTAATTCGTCACTCGTATATTTTTCTTTCTTTAAGTTATCTTCGAGTATCTTTCCGTCTTTTATTAATACGGTAGATTTTCCTTCAAAGAAGTCCCGAGCTGTTTTGTTCTTTAAAGAGAGGATTCCTGTTAAAAAAGGTACCACAGCGAAAATGAGTATTGCAAAGACACCGTGAAAAAATTTTGAATCGAGCCCTGTAGATACTTGGGCAGCGATGTCACCAATCGTCATTCCGGCTATGTATTCAAAAAAGGAAAGCTGAGAGATTTGTCTTTTCCCTAACCATTTCGTAATAGCGAATAAAATAATTAATATGAATACAGAGCGAAGAATGACAAGTGTCCATTCCGGCAGGTGAGACATAGTCGTTTCCTCCAGTCTACTTAAAACCCTTTATATTGAGGTTCTTCACGTTCTAATACTGAAATTCTATCCTTTAAATCAGCGATGACGCTGTCCATTTCTAACATACATTCATGAAATACGCGTTTTGATTCTTCGTCTTGTGAATTTAATGAAAGGGAGCTTAAACTTGCTTGAGCGCCCTTTACACTAGCAAGGCAAGTTTTTACGCTAGCGATAACAGTCATATAAACACCTCTTATCCTTTCGGTTTAAATAACAATGCTCCAATGAAGCCGAAAATAATAGCTGCTGATACACCGGCGCTCGTTACTTTAAACATGCCAGTAATAACGCCAACGATGCCATGTTTTGCAGCTTCTTCCATTGCACCATGAACTAGGGCATTACCAAAGCTTGTAATAGGTACAGTTGCCCCGGCCCCAGCGAAGTCAATTAATGGTTCATACAAATTGAATCCATCTAATATTGCTCCGGCAACAACGAGTGTTGCCATTGTATGAGCTGGTGTTAACTTGCCGACATCAAACATAAGTTGTCCGATTACGCATATGAGTCCGCCGATGACGAAAGCCCAGAAAAAAATCATTGCGTTGCACCTCCAAATTCAATCGAAACGGCGTGAGCGATACACGGAATCGTTTCTTCTTGTTGGAATGTAAGTGGAGATAGTAAAGCGCCTGTCGCAACGACAAGTATTTTTTTGAACTCTCCTCTTTTCATTCGGTTTAATAAATGACCGTATACGACTGTTGCGGAACATCCAGGCCCGCTAGCACCAGCTATGACAGGTTGTCCTTCTCTATAAATGATAATTCCGCAATCTTGAAACTGTTCGCTCGTTACTTTGGTTCCATGCTTATGTAGTAAATCGTAAGCAATTTCGCGACCGACATGGCCAAGATCACCAGTCACGATTAGGTCATAGTAAGAGGCATCGATTTGTCGTTCGCGTAAATGGGCTTCGATTGTATCAACTGCAGCTGGAGCCATCGCGCCCCCCATATTAAAAGGGTCTGTTAATCCCATATCAATAACTCGCCCAATCGTTGCAGAGGTTACTCTTGGACCATGTCCAGTATCGCTTAAAATGGCGGCTCCTGCTCCGGTTACTGTCCACTGTGCAGTAGGTGGCTTTTGTCCGCCGTATTCGGTAGGATAGCGGAATTGTTTTTCTACAGCTGTATTATGACTGGATGCACCAGTTAATAAATATTTTGCGCCTTTTGCATTTACGATACTTGCCCCAAGTGCTAAACCTTCCATAGAAGTAGAACAAGCCCCGAATAATCCGAGATAAGGAGTGCCAAGTGTCCGGCAAGCAAAGCTTGTTGGAGTAATTTGATTGATTAAATCTCCTGCAAGTACAAATTGAATATCATCTTTACGAAGTTCTGCTTTTTCAGTAGCACGACTACAAGCTTCTTCGAATAAAATTTTATGTGCTTTTTCATAGGAATCTTGTCCGAGCCATAAATCTTCATGAAGGATATCGAAGTCTTCTGGGATGTTCCCCTTTGCTTCAAATGGTCCACCGACAACCCCTGTTGAGATAATGACTGGTTTGTTTTCAAATACCCACGTTCGGTGTCCTTGTAACATTTATAGCCCTCCCCATTGAACGAGAATCGTTTTAATAAGTGCGATGACGAAAGCGGAAAATACACCAAATAAAATAACAGAACCAGCTAGTTTAAACATATTGCCGCCAACGCCAAGGACAAATCCTTCCGTTCGATGCTCAATACATGCGGCAATAACAGAGTTACCAAATCCAGTAACAGGTACAGCTGTACCAGCACCAGCAAACTGTCCAAAACGATCGTATATACCAAATCCAGTTAGTAACATAGAAATGAAAATAAGAGTTGCGACTGTCGGATTTCCTGCTGAGCGTTCAGTGAAATCAAAATATGTGATGTAAAAAGTAGAAATGAGTTGTCCGATGAAGCAAATAAAACCACCGACGAAAAAGGCTTTTATACAATTTTTTAAGACAGGTCGTTTCGGTTCGCGTTCTTGTTCGAATTTTTTATACTCCTGTTGTACAGGGGTTAAGTTTTTATCTTTACTAGACATTGCAATCCTTCCTTTTCTTTTAAAAAGCGTTAAGTGTTAGACTCCATTTTTTTACCAATGAATTTTAATTGTTTATTAATTTCATCTTTAGATACTTCTTTTTCCTTAATTTTTCTTTCGAGTTTTTCGAGTAACATAAAGATTTTTTTATCTGTACTGACACGAACATCGAAAGTAGGATGCTCATCACTTAGCTGCTTTTGAAGCTTTTTACGAAGAGGTTTTAATCCAAACCTTTCGTGATGCTCAGGTGTAACTGCTATGTAGAGATCTAAATTTGAATTCACTGCTGTGCTTTTTATAATTTCATCCATAGCGAGAGCTCTTTTCTTCGCTCCTTGTGATATAGATTGATTAAAGGATTCCGTACTCGTCTTTGTTAACTTTGGACCTTTTTCTTTCTCCGTTCGTTTTGCTTCTTCTTTCACTTTTTTATCTAAAGGACTATTATCACATCCGGTAAAAGAGCTAAATAGAAGTGCAAATAATGCGGTTATGAGGCCGAGTTTTCGCATAATTATCATTCCATTTCTATTGCAATATGTAATGTGATAGAAAAAGGATGACTGCATATCATCCTTTTTCTATTTCACAGCAAGACTAATTCGTTATTGCTGTGAGTATTGTGGTTCTTCTTGTTGGACTTCTTCAACGCGTGGGTTTAAAGAATCGATAATCGTTTGTGTTTGCTGCGCAGCTGTTTGGAAAAGTTGCTTAGCTTGTTGGTTATCCGTATCAAGAGCGAATCCCTCTAAGCTAGCTTGTGCACTTTTTAATCCAGAAACAGTTTGCTTTAATTTTGTAATTACAGTCATTGAATGAAGCCCCCTTTGGAATATCAATTCAAAGATTATAATTTGTGAGTTGGGGTGAATTTATGATTGGAAAATTTAGGGGTGGAATAGATTTTATATGCTTTTAGCTAAGATGCATAAGGTATTACGGGGATATTTTTATTGATTTAGATGGATTTTATTGCTATTATTATGAGAAGAAAATGAAGTGTTTTCTATAATCATGCGCCCATAGCTCAGTCGGATAGAGCGGTGGTTTCCGGTACCACGTCTGCCGGGGGTTCGAATCCCTCTGGGCGCGCTTTTAGATTTTTAAATAATTACATGTTTTTTCTTAAAACCTTGATATGACTGGGTTTATATAATTTTGTAGGAACTATCTATTTCAAATAAACTTATACGTTTAGAATTTTTTTTGCACGATTTTTGCACGTTTTATATAACTGATTGGAACAAATTCAACATAGTTTGATCAACGATTCTAGATTCCTTTTGTTCCATTTCATCTAAGACATGTGAATATGTTTGTAGTGTAATTACAATATCTTTGTGGCCAAGTCTTCTTGAAATGTATTTTATATTAACGCCATTGTATAAGAGTATAGATGCATGTGTATGGCGTAATGAATGACATGTTATCGGTTTAACATTGCATCTTGCGCAAATCTTTTTAAGAACTTTGTTTACAGCGTTATTTGTTATAACTTCCATTTGATTATTAATAAAACACAAGTTTTTAGTATTCCTTAAACCTGTTTTCAGAGCATGTTCTTTTTGGTGTTTTTGTAAATCTTTTAACATACTCACTGTTTCCTTATCAATTGTTATTGTACGTACAGATTGATAATTTTTAGTGTTACCAAAGTCATTCTTATCACGATAATCCCACGTCTTATTGATTGTAATTGTTCTTTCTTCTATGTTTACACAGTCCCATGTCATCCCCATTATTTCACCAAATCTTGCCCCAGTGGCTATGGCAAAAAGAATTATATATCTTGAAATGTATTGTGTTGTTAAATTTGTGCGTAATTCATCCACTATTTTTTTCATCTCTTCTTGATTGATAAACTTTAATTCTTCTGATTTTGTTTCATTCTCTCCATGTATAATAGCTTTGTAAGTAGGATCTCTATGCAAAATTCCATCTTCAATTGCATATTTTATACATGCTTTAACACAGTTATGTTTTTTCTTGACGGTCATTTTAGCACGTTTTTTAGATAATTCATTTAAAAAGTTTTGATATAAATCTCTATTTAAGTCTTTTATACGGACACCAATAAAATGCTCTTCGACTAATTTTACAGATTGTAAAAGGTTTTTCTCATGCGATAGACTATGTTTTCCTTTTTTATATACCTCAAACCATTCTCTCATATACTCGGAGAATAGTTTATCTTCTGCATTTAAATTATGTCCACGACTTATTTTTTTTTCTAATTCACTTGCTGCACTTGCTGCTTCTTTTTTGGTCGAGAATCCACCTTGGGTTTTTGTTTTGTATTTATCTCCATCTTTATAAGAAACGCGATACCTCCAACCAGTTGCTCTTTTTTCAAAACTTGCCAAGTTTTTCTCCTCCATTCAAAATAAAATTCACTAAAACTTTTGAATGTTTATATGTGTATCAGTTAAGAAATGAACTAAGTAATTTTTATGATAAAAAGATACTCCTTTTGTCATCCGGATATATTCAAATGCATCTATAACACAAGCCGTTGTAACTTCAAGTTCTTCTGCTATATCCCAAGGTGTTTGGATGCCTTTTTCATAGCATAGTATTAAAGCATCAATTGTAACAATTTGGAGGCAGCCTATTTTTCGGGCTTGGAATTCTTGCTGACGTTCGGTAATAGTTTCCTGTCTAATTATATTACCTATGCCTTTCTCAAAGTGAGCTATTTCCTCACTAACTGTTACGTACTTTTCTGCAATGGTTTGATTAAGATTATTATTGATATATATTTCACTACCAACACAAAGTCCACTTAACCCATTAGGCATCTCATTATTAAAGTTGAAAGTTATTTCTGGATATTGTGCTATAAGTGTTTCCAACTTGTTCATATAAATGCTCCTATTTTCTTTTACTTTTAACAAAATTAATGAAGTCCATTACCTCTTGTAGTTCTTCTTTGCTTAGATTATCTTCCATGTGAGCTGCGATTACCATATGAGGATCATCTTCTGTTTCCTGATCCTTGTTTATAGTGATAATCCCTGATACATCATCATCAGTAATTCTTTCTCCTTTTTCCAGCTTTTCTGCTATCGTAAAGAAACTTTGGGGACTTACCTGTAATGCCTTTGCATAATTTTGTATATCTAATTCATCAAGTGTGCTATTTCTATTTTCATGACCAGATATGGTGCTTTGTTTATAACCAGTAATTTTTTCTAAATCTTTTTGAGTCATTCTTCTGTATTTACGTAAATATTTGATCGCTGGACCCAGAATATTTTTTTTCAATTTCAAGTGACCTCCATCCATTGATACGATAAGGATAGTATACTCTAAAATAACGCGTGATACAATAATAATATTGCGTATCATAATATTGTTTCTGTATATAGCTTGAATAATATCGAGATGTGCGATATTATTTGGTCATCGGATAATTCGGAGGTGACACAATGACTGTTAAAGAAGAAATTAGAAAGAAATATTTAAAACCCAAACGAATTTTAAAAAGAGAAAGAATGGCACGTGATATCACGATTGCAGAAATGGCAATTGCATTGGGAATCAATAGAGACGCATACTCTGCGAAGGAAAAAGGGAAATTTTCATTTTCGGATTATGAGATGCAAGTTATTAAAAAAAAGTTAGGCTTACCAATTGAGTATCTTTTTTTATAGATTAATATCGAGTATCTCAATATTTTAGGGGGCTTTATGTGGAAAAAGAAAAAACATGGTGGGAAATGAAAGATTTAAAAAAAGCTACTGGATATAGTTATGGTTGGTTAACACAAAATATTCTTTACAAACCTTGTTATAAGAAAATATTGGATATTAACAACGGTGGTTTTGTTTATTATCCAGAGTCTAGAGGGAAAAAGTGGTTGTTTATAGCTGATAGAATGCAGGAGTTTCTTGAGAAGCATTTTAATCAGATTGTAAGTAAATAAAAGCAAGTTAATTTACATATATCCATTAGATCAATAAATCTTAAGGAGAGTGAGAAGCATGAATGGAGTACTATTAGCAACACGAATTATGAAAGGGCATGAAGTCGTTAAAAAATGCGCAGAAGCAAGAAATAACCCTTTACTATTAGAAGCTATGGAATCAGAAGCAAAACGTAAGTTATATGAAATGAACCGTAAGGTTTCAAATCGAAGGGAGGTGAGTTAATTGAAGGAAGTAACATTAGTTTTTAAATCAGGTGCTAAAGCAAGTTTTACAGTAGAACAATTTAAAACATTTAAAAATAGTTTTGGATTTTTATCAGGAATTGAATATGAAGGTGCTACTGGAAAGGTACCATTGCACATTGGTGTGAGTAATATCGATGCAATATTTGTGGAAGACATTATTGAAGAGGAATCTAAGGAGCCAGATCAACCAATTGAAGATTTCTATGGTTGTGAAATTAAACAAGATGATAAGTATTTTATGTTTGGCCAGGATGCCGTACTTGAAGGAAATCAAACGAATTACTTAATTGCGGAACAAAGTGTTGAATGCTTTCGAGCTGTATAAAAGGAGAAACCGCCAGTTGGGGCTGACGGCCTAATAAAAACACATGTTGAGGTCATTATAGC